>CAJORC010000263.1 GCA_905236615.1 uncultured Lachnospiraceae bacterium | reverse complement strand
GCCGGATCCTTAGGAGCTTGTAACTGTTCAGGTACCCTGAACAGTTACACTCAATATAGCTTTGTGATCCTGTAAAAACATACTTCATGTGCCTGAAGCTCATGTTCCAGCGTCAGATTGTCATCAACCTCTTTATATATCACGCTATATTCAGGCTTGCATATTTTCTGCAGATATTCCAGCTGATGAAGCAGAGGCGGCTGGATTCTTGACAAATATTCTCTCTCAGAAATATTGCTTGATTGCATGCCATCTATCCATATATCAAGCACGCTTCCATTATTTCTGTTAAGTATATATCTCTCTATTCTGTATTTTCCACTTTCAGCCGGCTCTATCTTCAGCCTTACGCGTTTTGTCCTGTAATCCTCAAACAGGTCATAAACTTCAGCAAATGAGCTTTCATCATTGAGCTCAAGCAGCCTGGAGGGTTCTACATGCGCGTAGCCATACAGCAATATTCTGTAAGAATCATCATCGCCGCGGGTAACGCAGAAATTTTCCCCTCTCTCAAGCAACGACTCCCCAAGCTGGTTGAGAAAAATTAAACTATAGTAAGCCGGTGATTCTATGCCATTCTTATCTATCAGGCCCAATCCCCAGAAATTATTTATAGTGCTGCTCTTCATCAGTGACATTGTATCCGATGAATCTTCCTTGAAGTATAGGTAGCCAGACATATCTGTCAGTTCCGAAAGTTCAAGCACGGTCTTGCAGACAAATGCCGACTGGTAGCAGGACTGCTGTATTGGCATGTTTGCCAGATTAAATGAATTCCACTCCGTCATATACAGCGGAATATTGCCATATTCTGCTGTAGCCGCCTCTCTTACAGCACTGACTCTTTCAGTCATTCTTCCGGCATCAGCTGTAGGAAGTGCGGGACCGCTGCCATTTGTTATCATCATATTCCCATATATAGAAACAAAGTCCGGCCTGATATCAGCCCTTTTCATATTCTTAAGTATTTCCCTGAATTCATCTATATCACGGTTTATCGGAAATCCTATCCCGCCTATTGTTGCCCCGGGGATATATCTTTTTATTATCTGTCTTATCCTTCTGATATTATCAGTATATTGCTCAGAGCTCTGCCGCTGCGATTTCCAGACCTCAAATACCCACTGGGCAAGCCATTGTCTGGGAAATATCCTCGTGACGTGTGCCATCACAGCCTCAAGCATTTCGAAGAACCTGTCGCCATAAAACCTGTAAGTATCAAGACTATCCCCGCCTTTTGCAAAAATATTTTCCGGCGATATGGATATCATGTTTGAAAGCTCTATCCATGGAATCAGATCCATCTTATAAAGAGAATCCAGCACCCTGTCCAGAGATGAGAAGTAGTAGGTATATTCAGGTGTGACCTTTGGGATAAATGCACTGCTCAGCACGCCCTGCATCCTGACATAGCGTATATTCAGCTTCTTCCTGCATTTACCGATCCGTTCAAGAAATTCTGACTTTGTGAGATTCTGCGCTTTACCCGCATTTAATATCCGGGTATTGATCACAAGCTTTCTTTTCTCTGAATCGTCAATAAATATATCAATGCCATTTGCAGTTGAAACATTTCTGATACGCCTGCTGCTCTCGGGGTATTCTTTCTTCCTGCTCCTGCTGTCATTCCGGTACTGCATCGGGGTTATCCCATATGCATCCGAAAAAGCCCTTCCAAATACACTTGCGCTGCTGAATCCATTTTTATGCGCTATCACGCCTATAGCCTCATCTGTGTATCTCAGATCCCTGCACGCATGAAACAGCCGCTTTTCACGAAGGTAATCCCTAAAGCTGCAATGCAGGTATTTTTTGAAAAATGATGAAAGATACTGTGGTGTAAGATAAATCTTCTCAGCGAGTGTTTCCAATGTAACGGCGGCCGAGTAATTGTTTTCTATATAGTTTGTGATCTCCCTCACTCTCTGAAGGTACTTTTCCGAAAAATCATATTCTTCTATTCCCTCAGCACTGAAATCCTCTTTCAGGATATCCATGATCTTATATAAAAGAGAAAGTATCCTTAGATGATATTTGACCTTATCCTCAACATACATGGATGCTATATCCGCCGTGATAGAGCGCACCTGACTGTAATCATTATTCGGCTCCCTGACAGAGTCACATATGATGAATCTATAGTCCCCGATAGACCGGCGGACGAAATCATAGTCCATTGCTATATGTACAAATTCGCATCCCCCATCAGGCTCCAGCGTAAATTTGGAATCTTCCGCTATATAGCAGATATCACCGGCTTCATAAGAAGTGCTGGTCATCTCACTTTCAAGTCTGAACCGGCCTACGATAAGATAAAGTATGTGTGTACACTCGCCATCAATTACCGTTTTCTCAATCGATGACTCATATCTCACATATTTGATCGGTAATTCTCCATTCATAATTTCTGTACTTCCTTCTGAAGTCTTATATTAAAGAGCTTCACTTCCCCCTTTTCCACATCTGCGTCCAGGATCAGACTTCCTTCTTCCTCGAGCATGACTATCCTGAGTTCCGGAAGCATCTCAGAGCGCCTTGCCAGGACCGAACCCTTATCTGTCTGTAAAGGTGTCTCGAATCCCAGCCTGTACCACTCATAAAGAAGGTTTCCGCTCGTCCTTCCTATCGTATATGTCTCTATCTCATACTTTCCTGCCGTGAGATATGGCAGATCCACTTGTATTTTTTCCGTCTCACGTATTTTCTCATTTGAGTATTCCGCATTTACATCCTCTATGGTCATATTCTGACTGCGGTGCTTCTCGCTTAGATGCTGATATGAGAAAACTATGCACTGTATCTGTGCCGCAGAATTACTTGTCACTATATAATTTTCACCTATTCCCAGAAGGTAATATCCAAGCCTCGAGAGCAGCGAGTATGCATGAAATACCGGTTTTGGAATATTCGTATCCGTGACAAGCCCCCACCCGCCAAACAGCAGGTCATTGTTATCCGCATATCTCAGATCCACATCCGACATCAGATAATAGCCAAGTGCGGAAATGCCAAGCTGAAGCGCGGCTTTCACTATATTCGTCAAAAAAGCCGCCTGATAAGGAGAATCATTTATCAGGGTTCTCGATGAAAGATTTGAATTAAACTCCGTTATCCATACCTCACGCCTCATCCCCCTGTCCTTTACATAATCAGTCAGAAGCTTCATTCTTTCCTCAAATATATTCTGGTTTTCTGAAACTACGGCACCGATTGTATTATCAGTAAGCGGATAAATATATGCAGTTATGAAATCCGGACTGGCATCGAATTTTTCCATTGTTTCGATTATTTCCGGCAGCTCCTGAATATTCCCCCATGAATTAAATCCCGGTCCTCCTATCATACAGTCCGGTATCATGGATTTTACGATATCTTTTATGCGCTTAAAATAATAACTGTATTTTGCAAATGGAAATTCCTTTTTTTTGCCGGGATCTGCATCGAGAAAGGGCGGAAAACCTATCTCAAAACGCCACTGCTCTACCTCGCTGTATCCATAACGGTTGATGCACTCTCTTAAAAAGCCCTGGAATAGATCTATAACCTTCTCAAAATATTCATTTGGGTCATATGCATCCTCCGGCGAAAAATGCTCAATTATGGAAAACTGTATCCTGAATTGCTTATTTCCGAGCTCCACAAATGGTCTCATGTTGTTTTCAAGCATGGTGTCGATCAGCGAAAATATCTTGCTGTAGCTGTAATATATCCTACCCCCGAGGCTGTACATTTCTATCAGGTCAAAGAGCATACATATCCTGCCATACTGAAATCCTATCTCAGACTGTATCCTCTCTAATATGTTGAATGCCCTTCCTCTGTAAAGCTCCTTTGCATAACCGAGGTTTACAAGTCTTAACCATATGGGCTTTACAGGATGGCGTCCCTCCGGTGCGACAAAAACATTTTTTATTTCATCCCCGTTTCTGTTATCAGCATACTTAAATATTGGCTCTGACGCATATGCCCTGCATGTTTCGAGAAGCTTTTGCGATTCTGAACGGTTTAATCCCCTTGTCCTTAATGTCCGTTCCTGCCGCTCATATCTCTCACACAGTTCCCTCTGCTTTTCTCCACGCTCTTTCAGATATTTAAGAAGCGGACGGCCTGTGAGCTTTTTCCAGAAGCTTGTAAGGTACTGGGGTGTCATACCGATTTTCTCGGCCAGGTCGTCAAGCCGGAGTCCATCGCCGATTTCAGCTGCCTGACTGATGATTTCTGTAAAAAGCTTTTTCTGCTGTTCAGTAATTTCAAGCTTATCCCCGGGGCTGTATATTTTTCGCAATTCCGATATTAAGGCCGCTGCCAGCGCAGCATTTTCTGTATCATACATCGTTCCCATCCGGCTTATATATTGTCTGATGATTCCCGCAAGTTCCTGCGACTTCACCTTTCTTATACCTGATGACATTTCCATTATCACTTCATACGGAAATGCTTCTGCAACTGCCCTCATGTTGAGAGCTATGCGAAAAATTATTGTGTCGG
>CAJORC010000262.1 GCA_905236615.1 uncultured Lachnospiraceae bacterium | reverse complement strand
CGCTTGTTTCTCATGCTTGTAATCACAAGTACGAACATTGTTACCAGATAAGGAATCATTTTATATAACTCTTTATATTCTGTGTGTGTTCCTGTTGGAAGATATAGATATAAAATATACAATCCACCAAAAAGAATCGAAGAAAAAATGCCCACATCAGGCTTCCAGATTGTAAATATAACGAGTGCTATTGCAAGCCATCCTCTGTCGCCAAATGCATCATTTGACCATACACCGCAGGCATAGTCCATTACATAGTATAAACCGCCAAGTCCGGCTATCATACAGCCCAGACATGTTGAAACATACTTGTACTTTGTTACATCTATTCCGGCAGCATCAGCCGTTGCAGCATTTTCTCCGACCGCCCTGAGATGCAGACCTGCTCTCGTTTTCTTTAACACATACGCTGCAACAAGAGCAATGATTATAGCGAGATAAGCTAAAAATCCGTATGATAAAAATAATTTGCCAAACCATCCTGTGCTGTTAGCAAAAGGAAGTGTTTTACTAAAATATGCAGATGTGGCAGACAATGATATTGACGGAACATCAGCACCGGCAAGCTTTATCAATGAGCCACCGAAGAAGTTTCCAAAACCAATACCGAATGTAGTCATTGCCAGTCCGGTAACATTTTGGTTCGCACGAAGTGTTACTGTGAGGAAGCAGTACAGAAGCCCCATCAGCAATGAACCTGCCAGCGAACAAACTAAAGGGATCAACACTGCTAAAAGTCCATTCATATTATCTGAAGTGACTGACTGTTCATAAAAGAATGATCCTATAACTCCGCTGATAGCGCCAACGTACATTACTCCGGGAATTCCAAGATTTAAGTTTCCGGATTTTTCGGTTATAGTCTCACCTGTACTTCCAAGCAAAAGAGGAATTCCCTGCTGTACTGCACGAGGTATAAAAGCAACCAGACTAAACATTAATTATTCTCCTTTCCTGCATTTTTATTAAAACTGATCTTATATCTTATAAAGAATTCGCAGCCAATGATAGAGAACAGGATTATTCCCGTCAGAATATCAGCAAAGCTCTGATTCAGCTCAAATGCCGTAGATATTTCACCGGCTCCTCTGTTCATAAAAATTATCAGAAGGCTTGTAAAGATCATTTCAATAGGGTTAAATTTAGCGAGCCATGAAACCATTACACCTGTGAATCCCTGTCCATCTGAAATAGTTGTAGTTATGGTATGATTTATTCCGCCTACAAGAAGAAGTCCCGCAAGACCACATAACGCACCGGATAAAAGCATAGTTCTGATTATTACTTTCTCTACATTGATTCCAACGTATCTTGCAGTTTCTACGCTTTCACCAACTACGGCAATTTCATAACCATGTTTACTATACTGCAGATAGATATACATAAATACTGTGATAATCAAAGCAACGATAATGCTGAGTAAATACTTATTACCGACGTTCGGAAGCCATCCGGTATTTGAGTTCTGATTTATGATACCGATCTTTCCGGAACCTTTCGGAACTTCCCAAACTATCGTAAAATATGCTACCAGCTGAGTCGCAATATAGTTCATCATAAGTGTTGCAAGCGTCTCATTTGTATTCCATTTAGCCTTGAATAATGCCGGGATTACTCCCCATATAGCTCCTGCCAGTAATGAAGTTACTACCATAAGGAGAATTACCAGAGCATTAGGGAGCTTTCCTTCCAGTGTTATCATACATGCAGCGGCACTGAGTCCTCCCATCAGAAGCTGGCCCTCTCCTCCGATATTCCAGAATCTCATTCTGAATGCAGGCGTCAGTGCTAATGCGATTATCTGTAAAATCGCAAGATACTGTAATGTGATCCATGTTTTACGCTGCGTTCCAAAAGCTCCTTTGAATATCGTTGCAAATATCGAAACAGGATTATCTCCCGTACAGATCATTGTAACGATTCCGCAAAGAAGCAAAGCCAGCAAAATAGCAGCAAATCTGATTGCCCATGCTTTTACTTTCTTGATTTCTGTCCTTTTGACAAGATGAAAAGACATTCTTAAGCCTCTCCTTTCTGAGTCATCATAGCGCCTAATGTATATTTATCAGCAGTTTTTCCATCAACGATTCCCGCTACTTTTCCACCGCTTAAAACAAGTATCCTGTCGCAGAGTTCAAGTAATACATCGAGATCTTCACCTACAAAAATAACTGCTGCGCCTCTTTCTTTCTGCTGATTTATAAGATCGTATATCTGGTATGAGGAATGTATATCAAGTCCACGAACCGCATAAGCAGTAAGAAGCACCTTAGGTCTGGAAGCTATTTCACGTCCGACAAGAACTTTTTGTACGTTTCCTCCTGAAAGTCTTCTTACAGGCGTATCCACTCCCGGAGTAGCTACCTGAAGCTGATCCACTACCTTTTCTGCCAGTTCTCTCGGAGCTTTCTTATCTGTAAAGAATTTTGAACTTCCGTCCCTGTAAGACCTGAGCATCATATTGTCGGCAAGATTCATATTTCCTACTAAGCCCATGCCAAGGCGGTCTTCAGGCACAAAGGAGAGCTTTACACCAAGTTCCGATATTTCCCTCGGAGTCTTTCCTATGAGTTCTTCTTTTCTTCCGTCTTCATGAATGTAACTGATATTACCGTTTTCAACGTTTTCGAGCCCGGCAATTGCACGCAGAAGCTCTTTCTGACCACATCCGGAGATTCCCGCAATGCCTAATATTTCACCTGTATTGGCAGTAAAAGATACGTCTTCCAGTTTTTTAATGCCATCTTCATCAATTACCGTAAGGTTTTCGATAGAAATACGAGGTCTGGGATTTACAGGTTCCGGACGTTTAATATTCAGCGTGACAGTATGACCGACCATCATATCGGTCATGATCTGTGCATTGCTTTCCCGCGTTTCAAGTTCCCCTATAAATTCTCCTGCTCTGAGAATTGCAACTCTGTCTGAAATACTTTCTACTTCATTAAGCTTATGAGTAATAATGACAATGGATTTGCCGTCTTCCTTCATATTTCGCATAACATTGAAAAGCTTCTCAGTCTCCTGAGGAGTCAGAACGGCTGTAGGCTCGTCAAGTATAAGGATGTCTGCACCTCTGTATAACACTTTTACAATCTCAACTGTCTGCTTTTCGGAAACAGACATATCATAGATTTTCTTCTGGAGGTTTATCTCAAAGCCGTATTTATCGCAGATCTCCATGATCTTTTTTTCGGCAGCCTTTAAGTTCAATCCTCCTTCAAGTCCAAGAACGATATTTTCAACAGCATTAAATACATCGATCAGTTTAAAATGCTGGTGAACCATACCAATTCCCAATGCAAAGGCATCCTTTGGTGAATGGATTACCACCTCTTTACCATTAATAAAAATCTGACCGGCATCAGGAAAATAAATACCGGCAAGCATGTTCATAAGAGATGTCTTTCCGCTTCCGTTTTCACCAAGAAGAGATAATATCTCACCTTTTCTTATGTCCAGATCTACAGCTTTATTTGCTGTGATCCTACCGAAAGATTTCGTTATACCACGAAGTGATACGGCAATGTCTTTGTTACTCACAATTAATAACCTCGTCTTTCTTCTGATTCAGACTAAAAAACGGGAAATCCTTGATTTATTTTATCATCATCAAAGATTCCCCTGTTTAGGAACTGCCAATAAAAGGCAGTTCCTTAGTTTCACTTATATATCCTCTTGATCAATAAGCAGTATCAAGCAGTGAAATTCCATCAATCTGAAGATTGAAGTAAGGAGCTGAACGGAATTCCGGATTTGACTCAGCAAAATATCCATCAGTTATTACTTCTGTATCAGCTGTGTAATTAGCGTCTGTATCTACGTCAGCCATATAAGATGAAAGCTCTTTTCCTTCAACGGTGAATTTAGTTGTATCGAATACATGGAGTGAGCCGGACTTAAGGTCAGCCTCAGCCTTTGAAATAGCGTCTGCTGTTCCTTCTGCAGCAGCATTTCCAAGATCTGTAAGAACAACTGAACCTGTATCAAGTGTTCCAACCCAGTCTGTTGCGATTTCCTTACCGTTTGCTGTGGCATCGATTATGTATGAGAAATACGGTGCCCAGTCAATTCTTGAAGAAACAACGAATGTATTGGGGCAGGCTGATGCTGTGCTTCCGTTGTAAGAAATATCAGGAACGCCGGCCTTTTCACAAGCTGTAGGTGCTCCCATTGAATCAGCATGCTGTGAGATAAGTACGCATCCATCCTCGATAAGCTTATTAGCACCTTCCTTTTCAGCAGTCTCATCATACCATGAACCTGTGAAAGTAACTTCCATAGTTGCTGAAGGACAAACTGAACGTGCTCCAAGGAAGAAAGATGTGTATCCCGAGATAACTTCTGCATAAGTATAAGCACCGATGTAACCCATCTTTGCCTTATCTTCAGTGATAGTACCGTTATCGATCATTTCGTTAAGCTTTAATCCTGCAGCAATACCTGCTAAATAACGTCCTTCGTAAATTGATGCAAATGCATTGTGATAATTTGAAAGATTTTCTGTATGTGCCTTTGTACCTGTAGCATGGCAGAACTGAACTTCAGGATATTCCTTTGCTGCCTCGATCATGTAATCCTCATGACCAAAAGAATCAGCAAAAACAATGTTGCAGCCTGCATCTGCGAGCTCGCATGCTGCCTCATAGCATTCCTGACCTTCAGGAATATTTGTCTTTAACATATACTCTACACCTGCAGCCTTGCAAGCTTCCTCAGCTGCATTGATGAAGTTTAAGTCATAAGTAGAGTTTTCATCATGTAAGAAAATAAAGCCAACCTTTACATCGGAAGCAGCAGTATTTGCGTTTTCCTCAGTACTTGCACCGGATTCAGCGACTGCTGTTCCGTTTGATTCATTGACTGCCTCTGTTTTTCCATCAGAACAGGCTGCAAGGGACATGACCATAGCTGCAGCAAGAATGGCTGACATTAGTTTCTTAAATTTTTTCATTTCATCCTCCTAAAAATAAGGCCCTCTCCATGATTTCTGCAAAAAAATAAACGCAGAACCCAATGTTTCTACGTTTCGAACTTAAGATACCAATAACAACTTGTCTTATTTTAATTAGTCAGAAAGTACCAAAATTCGATAGTTCGGCTATTTACGGTAACCGGGTAGAAACATCAAAACCATATCTTTTGACCTATATCGATTTTTTACTGATTTATAATAACAGAGGGAAATAAAATATACAAGCCATATTTTTTTGTATACATTGTTTTCAAATATGTACACACGGGGAAGACTATGCTATTATATCAAAGTGTGAATTTTTAAATGAAGTTCTGAGACATTTTTATATGTCTTGAATAAGGGGGGCTTTATGTTTCTTTTCAATATGGAAGATATCTGGGAACTCGGTGGTTCCTTCAAAGCTACAAAAATACTCAAAAAAAAGCGTGGTCTCATTTACACTGAAGGCATTTTAAATATGGGACCCGGTTTCGATAGAGAGATTACCGCAAAAGCTGTTTTTGACGGTAAAGGAAACGGAGGTATCTTAAACATCGATAAAAGAGATGATTATAAAGATGCCTGTGAATATTTTGATACTCATGCTGTTGGAAATATGGTCATAATGCAGAATATGCATGAAAGGATCCATTCAAGATTAAGAAAAATTGTTTTGGGCAGTTACAAAACGGTTTTTCTTCTCTTTATTATAATTGCCCTGATCTGTCAGTTCACTTTCATGGGCATTGGTAATGTACCTGAGCTCATGATTTCTTCGCTTAAAGTTGTCGGAAGTGTACTTATTGTAAGCTCTTCTGTTTTTCTTATAAGGGAAGGCATGAAGATTTTCTGCCTTGATCAATATTATCTATGATCTTATATCGGGATATGCTGTTTTTGCTTATCCCGATTTTTATTTTTAAAAACTTGTAATTTTTAGCACTTCGACGCGTTAAAGTGTTGCAATTTCCTTGAAATTAGTGTATTGTAGGGTTTATATAATTTTAGTCTAAGGGGATAACATTATGGTTATAGTTATGAAGCCCGGCGCTTCGGACGCCAGTATCGAACAGGTTGTAAACTATGTTACTGAAAACGGTTTTCAGACACATCTTTCAAAAGGTACAGAAGTTACCATCATCGGTCTTATCGGTGATAAGGAAAAACTTAATTACGATAACTTAAAGATCTTTGAAGGTGTTGATAAACTCGTTCAGGTTACGGAAAGCTATAAGCTCGCAAATAAAAAGTTCCATCCGGAACCTACTAAGATAAAGGTTGGAAATACTTATATAGGACCTGATAATCTTACGATCATGGCAGGTCCCTGCGCTGTTGAGAATGAAGATCAGATGATGCTGGTCGCAGAAGCTGTCAAGAAGAGCGGTGCTACCATCATCAGAGGCGGTGCTTATAAGCCCCGTACTTCTCCTTATTCTTTCCAGGGTCTCGGAGAAGAAGGCTTAAGATATATGAAAGAAGCTTCTGAAGCAACAGGACTTGCAACTATCAGTGAGGTTATATCACTTGAATCTGTAAATGCTGCTGCAAAATATGTTGATATGCTTCAGATCGGTGCAAGAAACATGCAAAATTTCTATCTCCTGAAAGAAGTAGGACGCACCGGACTTCCCGTACTCTTAAAGCGCGGTCTTTCTTCAACGATCGATGAATGGCTGAATGCAGCAGAATACATCATTTCCGAAGGAAATCCTAACGTTGTTCTCTGTGAACGCGGTATCCGTACTTTTGAAACCGCCACGAGAAACACGCTTGATATAGCCGCTGTTCCTGTATTAAAAGAACGTACCCACCTTCCGGTAGTTGTGGATCCTTCTCATGCAACCGGTGTTCGCGGATACGTTAAGCCGCTTGCTAAGGCTGCGATTGCTGCCGGTGCTGACGGCCTTATGATCGAAGTTCATAATGATCCTGCAAAGGCACTTTCTGACGGTGCCCAGTCCCTTACCTTCGACCAGTTTGACGAACTTACCAACGAAATTCGTCCTTATGCGGAACTTGCAAAGAGGAAATTCTGATGGAAAAATTTAAGATTGCTTTTATAGGGCTGGGGCTTATCGGCGGTTCCATCGCTATGAGAATAAGAAAAAAGTTTCCTGATGCAGAAATTGTCGCGCTTAACCGTTCTGATGCCACACTTAAATCCGCTCTTGCTGACGGGATAATCAACAACGGTACTCATGAGATCGACGATTCTTTCAGGAACTGTGATTATATCTTTCTTTCCGCTCCTGTTGATACGAATATATCATTTCTTGAAAAGCTGAAACCTTTTCTTACAGAAAAAACGATCCTTACCGATGCAGGTTCAGTCAAGGGTAAGATTCACAAGGCTGTCAATGATATACTTCCGGATGCTCATTTTATCGGGGGACATCCGATGGCAGGCTCGGAAAAATCGGGATATGCCAATGCGAATGATCATCTGATCGAGAACGCTTACTATATTCTTACGCCGTCTGATAATGTAACTGATGATGAAGTTGAGAATTATAAGGCTTTTGTTACTAAGCTTGACTCCATACCGCTTGTGCTTTCACCCAAGGATCATGATTATGTTACCGCAGCTGTCAGCCACATGCCTCATATAGTCGCTTATTCGCTGGTTCAGACAGTTATGGAGACGGATTCTCCGGAAGAATACATGAAGATGATCGCAGCCGGAGGATTTAAGGATATCACAAGGATAGCTTCTTCCGACGCAACAATGTGGGAACAGATATGTCTTGAAAATCCTGAAAACATAAGGATTCTCATCGATGAATTTATGCAGAGGATGCGCCGCTTTGATGATTTTATTAAGGATGCAAACGGCAGCGAACTCCATAAGAGTTTTGATGAGATTAAAAATTACAGAAATTCTATTCGCGACGGTCGAAAGGGTGCTCTTCCGAAAATCTATGATCTTCACTGCGATATCATTGATGAAGCCGGTGCAATCGCTACTATTGCAACGATCCTTTCAACTCAGGGTATATCAATGAAAAATATTGGTATCATTCACAACCGCACTTACGAGCAGGGAGCCCTTCACATAGAATTCTATGATGAAGCATCTAAATCAAAGGCTTCCCAGACACTTAGCAGACATGGTTATACTGTTTTTCCTGATTAATGAAAGGATACATTTATAATGAAATTATCACACGCAAGCCATTTAAGAGGCGAGATCAATGTTCCCGGCGACAAGTCAATCTCACACCGCTCGATAATGTTCGGATCTATAGCCGAGGGTGATACCGAGATCAGAGGATTTTTAAAAAGTGCTGACTGCATTTCCACTATGAATGCTTTCAGGGCAATGGGTATTGAAATCGAAGAAGACACAGAAACCGAAACAGTTATCGTTCACGGCAAAGGTCTTCACGGTCTTTCTGCCCCCTCTGATATCATAGACTGCGGAAATTCCGGTACTACTACACGAATTTTATCAGGTATTCTCGCCGGTCAGGACTTCGAAGTTTCTCTTACGGGTGATGCTTCTATCCAGCGCCGTCCCATGAAAAGGGTTATAGAGCCCTTAAGCAGAATGGGCGCAAAGATCAGTTCTGTTAAAGGAAACGGATGTGCTCCTTTGAAGATCGAGCCTTCCGAACTTCACGGGATTTCTATCAAGACTCCCGTTGCATCGGCACAGGTAAAGTCAGCCATTCTTTTAGCCGGACTTTATGCCGACTCTGCAACAAGAGTTACTGAGCCTTCTCTTTCAAGAAATCATACTGAGCTTATGCTTTCTGCCTTTGGTGCAGATATAAAGGCCGGAACTTTTGAAAATCCCACAGCAGAGATAACTCCCGGCAAGGCTCTTCATGGTCAGAAGATCAATGTTCCGGGTGATATTTCTTCAGCGGCTTATTTTATCGGTGCCGGACTTATTGCCGAAAATTCGGAAATACTCGTTAAGAATGTCGGTATAAACCCCACAAGGGATGGCCTTATAAAAGTATTTAAGGCAATGAATGCGGATCTTACCCTCTTAAACGAGCGTGAAGAAGCAGGTGAAAAGACAGCTGATATTCTTGTGAAAACCTCATCCCTTAAGGCTTGTGAAATCGGTGGAAATCTGATTCCCACATTAATCGATGAAATCCCTCTCATCGCAGTTGTCGCAACTCAGGCTGAAGGAACTACAGTTATTAAAGATGCTGCGGAGTTGAAAGTCAAAGAATCCAACAGGATAGATCTTACGGTCAATAACCTCAAAGCCATGGGTGCTGATATCGAGGCAACCGATGATGGTATGATAATCAGAGGAAAAACTCCCCTTCATCATGCAGCTATCAATACCGCCAAAGATCACCGGATTGCAATGAGCTTTGCGATCGCTTCTCTTATTAACGAAGATGTTCAGCCGACGGATATTCAGGATGCAGGATGTGTCAGCATATCCTACCCTGACTTTTTCAGAGACCTTGCTTCATTGAAGAACTAAAAAAAAGATTTTATTTTTCATTGCATTATCTTTATTTTCAGTTTAAAATGTTTAAGTTGAGTTTATATTTATCCCTTATAATTAATCAGCTTAATTTAACTTAACTAAAAAAAAGAAACAGAGACAGAAATAAAGATAATGAAAAAAAGAGTTATAACAATTGCTGCTGCCGCTGTTCTTGTAACTGCGATCAGTTCTTATATGATCATATGCGGAGACAGTGAGCACAGCGTTCTTGCAAATATAATCAATGAAACTACTGAAGCAGATGTTCTTTCGGATCATGAAAAACCTGCAGCGTCAGAAACCGAGACTGAAACAGAATCCGAAGAAGCATCAACTATAGTAATTCCCGATGATGCAGAAAGATATGGTTCCATAAATATCAGCAACGGCGGTACAGATACAGAAATAGATTATACCGATCCGGTCATTTTTAATGATCTTGGAAGCAATACCGATCTGAAGATTTCCGGGACTAATTTTTACTATGAAATAAAAGGAAGTTCTATCGATTCGGTTACCGTTCATCCTCAGGAAGGTCTGATACTTTCCGGAACGGATTATTCTTATGAAATCTGCTTAAGTCTTGAAGACAGCGATAAAAAGATAGTTTTTTCCGGTAAGTCCGATGGTGAATTGAATATAAGCCGAAGCCGTTCCGAGATCAGTCTCGACAGTAAAACCGTTTTCGGAGATATCAACGTTACTGCCGACGGCGAGAATTATCACTATCAGATAAATGCAACAAGCTGTAATATTGAATCTGACGGCAGCATGACTCTTAAAGACGGTACGAAAATTTCAACCGCCCTTGAAAATGTTAACGGAATCAGCAAGGAAGCACTTGCTGAGAATGTTTTCCATACGATAGAGCCTGCGCTTTTCGTCAGAGGAAACAGCACCGCCATAGCCAATGCCGCAGCCTACATAAATGATTTTGTTTATGATAATGAAGAGGCTGCTTCAGCACTTACTGATGATACGGCAATAAGCGAATATTATGAATATTACGGTGAAAAGGGAAATCTCTCTTTCTCAATAACGATATTCAGCAGCGGTAATCATGCCCGTATCATTACTTCAGACGGCGAAGTCCATGACTATCTCATCGAAGCACAGAAGGGAGCCCACTGCTATCCTGTGTTTTCGCTATAACAT
>CAJORC010000261.1 GCA_905236615.1 uncultured Lachnospiraceae bacterium | reverse complement strand
GGCTGTATGATGATATGAAGCCCTGGATAAATATTGAAGCAAATGAGACCTTTGCAGAGCTTAAGAGAGAACTCGATACAGGATATTTTGAGGGCCTTATAGAGAAATGCCTTCTTGGCAACACGCATAGTTCATGTTTGGTTGTTACACCAAAGAAGGGGCTTACAGAAAAAGAGGATAAGGAACTTTCCGAGAAACTTGCAAAATATAAGGCTTCTCTTTCAAAAGAAGAAATAGATGAAATTGTGAAGGAAACGGCAGAACTTAAGGCGTATCAGGAAGAACCGGATAAGCCGGAGGATCTAGCAAAGATTCCGCTTCTTACCATAGATGATATAAGAAAAGAAGCGGATACATTTATCAATGATGAGAGAAAAGCTGGGGATCAGAAGGTCCTGTTCCATGATGTTTTCACTAATGGAATAAGCTATGTGAATTTTGTTTTTGACATGAAAAACGTACCGGACGAGCTTCTTCCCTATGTACCTATGTTCAAGCTTGTTCTTGGAATTATGGATACAGAGAATTACACATATACCGATCTGTATAATGAGATAAATCTTCAGACCGGTGGGATCAACGGATCGATCAGCACATACACTGATTCTACCGATGTGAATAAGTTTACCACAACATTTGAAGTCAGTATGAAAGCTCTTTACTCACAGCTTGATAAGGGCTTTGAACTGGTAAAAGAGATTATTACAAGAACCGTGTTTACCGATAAGAAGAGGCTTCTTGAGATACTTGAGGAGAACTGTTCAAGGGCAAGGTCTGAGCTTGCGGGAGCAGGTCATCACAGCGCTGCAATCAGGGCTATGTCCTATGTATCAAGGGCTGCAAAAATTTCAGATATGGTATCGGGAATAGGAGGATACAGACTTCTTGAAGAAATCAGGGAGAATGTTGCTGCAGATGAGAAGAAGGCTGACGAATATATCTCTATTATGAGAAAGCTTGGCAGAATTATTTTCAGACCCGAGAATCTGCTTGTCGACTACACGGCTTCAGAGAAGGAATATCCGGAATTTGAGAAACTTGCTTCAAAGTTTGCGGATGATCTGTACACAGAGGATTGCGAGAAGGGAAGTTTTGAGGTTGTCTGCAAGAAGGAGAACGAGGGATTCCAGACAGCGGGGCAGGTTCAGTATGTATGTCTTGCGGGTAATTTTGCAAATAAGGGACTTAAGTACGACGGATCACTTAGAGTTCTGAAGGTAATGCTTGGTTATGACTATCTTTGGAAAAATATCAGAGTTCTTGGCGGAGCCTACGGCGTAATGAGCGGCTTTGCAAAGAATGGAGATTCGTATTTTGTAACCTATAGAGATCCACACCTCAAGAGAAGTATCGAGGTGTTTAAACAGGCTTCTGATTACATAAGAAATTTTGAGGCAGATGAAAGAACAATAACTCAGTTTATCATAGGTGCCGTAAGTGATATGGATACGCCCAAGACTCCTTCAATAAAAGGAGCTTACGGACTTACAGCATATCTTTGCAAGGCCACAATGGAGCAGATTCAGAAGGACAGAGATGCTCTCCTTGGAACCAATCAGGAGAAAATCAGAAAACTGGCTGATTATATAGATGCATTTTTGTCTGATGAATGTCTGTGTGTAGTGGGCGAAGGCAATAAACTGGAACAGAATAAAGATATGTTCGGTAAAGTGGAGCAGCTTATTTATGCAGGAAAATCTTGATAATAACAATTTAAGATGCGGATACGTAACACTTATTGGACGTCCAAATGTTGGTAAGTCCACTCTGATGAACCATCTGATTGGGCAGAAGATAGCGATTACTTCCCATAAACCCCAGACCACGAGAGAGAGAATTCAGACTGTCTTCACTGACGAGAGAGGGCAGGTAGTCTTTCTTGATACTCCGGGTATCCACGAATATAAAAATAAGCTGGGAGAATATATGGTCAAGGTTGCTACAAAGACATTGTCTGAAGTAGACCTTATTCTGTGGCTTGTGGAACCTTCCACCTATATCGGTGAAGGTGAAAAGATGATCATAGAACAGCTTCGGGAGTGTTCCAAACAGGTAATTCTTGTTATTAACAAGACAGATACGGTCCCTGCAGAGGAGCTTTCTAAGTTTAAAGAGGCCTATGAAAAGGAGATGGATTATGCCGGCATAGTGACTGTGTCTGCACTGAAGCAGGATGGTCTGGAAGTTTTGATGGATGAAATTTTTAAGAGACTTCCGATTGGTGAACCTTTCTATGATGAGGATACTCTGACAGACCAGTCTGAGAGGCAGATAGTGAGTGAGATAATCAGAGAAAAAGCCCTCAGACTTTTATCTGATGAAGTGCCCCATGGCATTGCTGTTACGGTCGAGACCATGAAAACCAGAACTGTTTTAAAGACTGCTCAGAAGAAAAAGAAAAAGCACGTCCATCCTCCTAAAACAGGGAAT
>CAJORC010000260.1 GCA_905236615.1 uncultured Lachnospiraceae bacterium | reverse complement strand
TCCGCTGATGCACCTTTTAAGAAACAGTGCAGACCACGGACTTGAAACTCCGGAGGCGAGAGCTGAGAGAGGAAAGCCCGAGACAGGATCCATTTTCCTTAATGCTTACCAGGAAGGAAACAACGTTACCATCGAGGTTGGAGATGATGGTAATGGTATAGATGTAGAGGCCGTAAGGCAGAAGATCATCGACAGAGGCTTCGCTCCCGAAGAGCAGGCACTTCAGATGACTGATAAAGAAGTTATAGATGTACTTTTCGATCCCGGATTTTCCATGGCGAAGAAAGTTACCGATATCTCCGGACGAGGCGTTGGTCTTGACGTTGTTAAGAGTAATATCGAGCAGCTAGGCGGTGATGTTGAGGTAAAGACAAAGCTCGGAGAAGGATCGACATGGATCATCAGACTTCCTCTGACACTTGCCATCATTCAGGCTCTCATGGTTCTGGTAGGCGGAGAGAAATATGCCATTGCCCTTGGAAATATCCAGACCATAGAGAATGTTACGAAGGATGATATACGTCTTGTAGAAAACAGGGAAGTTATCCAGCTTCGTGGAACAGTTATACCGATCATACGTCTGTCGGAAATACTCGATATACCGTCAGAACAGGAACAGGATGATCTCGTTATCGTCATAGTTAAGAAAGGCGAGCAGCTTGCGGGACTTGTGGTTGATGAACTTGAGGGACAGCAGGAAATCGTTATCAAATCCCTCGGTAAGTATATCAAGCCCAGCCGTATCATAAGCGGTGCAACGATCTTAGGTGACGGCGAAGTAGCACTTATCCTTGATTCCAATGCACTTATCTGACAGTATATGACAGGGGGTATTTAAATATGGCTAACGAAGTAGCGGTAGTAAATGATTCTATCCAATATATAGTTGTAGGATTGGGAATTGAGCAGTACGGTATCGATATCAAATACATCGATAACATAGTTCGTATGACCAAGATTACGAGAGTTCCAAAGGTTCAGCCTTATTTCAGGGGAGTTATAAACCTTCGAGGCGAAGTAGTTCCCGTAATGAGCCTGAGACTTAAGATGGGACTTGAAGATGATGAGATAACAAACAAATCACGTATCATAATACTGAAGACCGAATCAAATGCCAATATCGGCATACTTGTAGACGAAGTTAAGAAGGTAGTGACCATTTCCAATTCCGATGTGGAGAGGATGTCACACGACAGGAAGAACGGAAACCAGACCTTCATAAGCGGAGTCGGAAAAGTTGAAGAGGGACTTATATCACTGCTGGATCTCTCAATGATAATTGATGATGAAGAGTGAGTCAACGTCATTCATCCACCGGCAAGATGGTCTTGCCGTGGATGATGACTTTTGATCCTGACATCATGACATTGATTATAACAGCAGCAACAGATATGAAAAGAGGCAGAGATGGCGGAATTTAGTCTTGATCATGTTGACAATATGTACTTTGATGTACTGAGGGAAATAGGCAACATAGGCGCAGGAAATGCAGCGACTTCGCTTGCGAAAATGCTCAGTGCCAAAGTCGATATGAAGGTTCCCAGAGTGGAACTTCTTGACTTCAAAGAAGTAGGTGATGCCATGGGCGGAGCTGAACAGATAATGGCCGGAATCTACCTGGCTGTTGACGGGGATATCCATGGCAGTATCATGTTTCTTTTGGAAGAGAAATCCGCTCATGTACTTGTATCAAAGCTCATGGGCGGAATGATGATGGAGGAACATGAGGGATTTAATGAAATGGAGACTTCGGCACTCAAGGAGATCGGAAATATTATCACAGGTGCATATCTGAATTCTCTTTCGGAATTGACGAGGCTTACCATTGTTGAATCCATACCTGATCTGACCATTGACATGGCAGGGGCTATCCTTTCGGTTCCTGCTGTGGAGTTCGGAATGGTGGGAGACAAGCTTCTTATGATACAGACGTCATTTACCGATGATGTGGATCTGAACGGATATTTTATCCTTGTACCGGATGTACCGTCATACGGGAAGTTACTTAAAGCACTGGGAGTTATGCAGTAAGGCAAAGCCGGAAAGCGGGTTATTGAATGAGCGATCTAATTAAGGTAGGCATGGCCGACCTGAAGCTTTGTCCAAAAGATAAAGGCATAACGACTCTGGGGCTTGGTTCCTGTGTCGGAGTTGCCATAGTGGATAAAGTAACAAGACAGGGAGGGCTGGCACATGTAATGCTTCCTGACAGTACGGCAATAAGGAACAATTCGAATGTTGCCAAGTTTGCTGATACCGGGGTGGCGGAGCTGGTGCGGCAGATGGAAGCTGCCGGAGCAAAGAGAAACAGAATGGTTGCTAAAATTGCCGGTGGTGCCCAGATGTTTGCATTTCAGAGTAATACGGCTCTTGTAAAAGTAGGGGAAAGAAATGTCCAGGCTGTGAAAGCAAAGCTTAAAGAGCTTGGCATACCTATTCTTGCAGAAGATACGGGACTCAATTTCGGACGTACGGTTGAGTTTTTCCC
>CAJORC010000259.1 GCA_905236615.1 uncultured Lachnospiraceae bacterium | reverse complement strand
TCCTATCCGCGCGCGTCGCATCATACGCACAAAGTGCGTTTTTTAATTCATAGGGGATTGCAACGCAATTTCCTATGAATTAAAAAATCCGGCGAATCTCCCCGCCGGATTTTTTTATATTAACTTTATTTAACTCTTTATCGCTCCGTCTACAAGACCTCCCATGATCTGCTTCTGTGCAAAGAGGAAGAGAATTATCATCGGAATGATCGCAAGCATGGCTGCCGTAAGGATCAGATCCCACTGCTTAACATAGGAACCTACAAATGCCTGAACTGCAACCGGAAGTGTTTTTACCTTACCGTTATGTCCGAGCATAAGTGAAGGAAGAAGGTAATCGTTCCATATCCACATACCGTTAAGGATCGTAACAGTAACGATCGGCGGCTTAAGAAGAGGGAATATTACTTTGAAATAAGTTCCTTCAGGTGAGCATCCGTCGATCGATGCAGCTTCTTCAAGTTCATAGGGAACAGTCTTGATAAATCCTGTAAGGATGAATACTGTCATGGCACCGCCAAATCCGAGGTAAGCGAAAATTATACCCGGGAAAGACTGAAGCATGCTGATTCCCAGAAACTTACCAACATCCCTGAAAGTCGAGATAAGCGGAAGCATAACTACCTGGAAAGGAATTATCATTGATGCAATGAATACCATATAGATAAGCATTGACCATTTTGTCTTGTTGCGGCAGATTACCCATGCTGCCATTCCTCCGAACAGTGCCAGCAGAACTATCGAAAGGACCGTAACCACTGCCGATGTTCCAAAGGCCGACCAGAAGCTGAAATTCGTATTTTCCACAACTGCTGTCAGATTCTTTATCAGTTTATCGAATGACATACCCGATGTGCTTACCGGATTTGCAACGATGTCATTTGCCGTCCTGAATACATTTATCACGACAAGAAGGAATGGAAACAGGACATAGAGAGCTATAAGGAAAAACGCAAGTCTTATGATGACAGCACCGGCTGTAAGTTTTTTAACCATTACATTTCCACCTCCCTCTTATTGGATATGCGAACCTGGATTATCGAAACAATGGAAAGGATGATGAAAAAGAGCACTGCCTTAGCCTGTCCCATTGCATAGTTGTTTTTGGTTATTGCCGTATTGTAAATGTTCAGTGCGAGCATCTGGGTTCCGTTTGATAAATACTTGCCCAAAAAGTTCACTGAACCCGTACCGTTTGTCAAAGCCATGTTTACATCGAACTGCTTAAATGCCGACTGAAGGGTCAGGAATGTGCAGACCGTTATGGTCGATGCGATCATCGGGAGCTTAATACGGAAAAATGTCTGTACTGCCGTTGCCCCGTCTATGGCCGCTGCCTCGATAACATCAGACGGAACCGTTGTCAGTCCTGTTATGTAGATCATCATGATATATCCCGCATACTGCCAGATATAAACCATTATTATCGCAATAAATCCTGTATTATATTTCGACAGCATAGAGCTGTTGTATCCGAATGTTTCAAAAGTCCATTTCAGAACTACGTTATTGAAAATGAACTGCCAAATGTATCCGAGTACGATACCTCCGATGAGGTTCGGTATGAAATATGCTGCCCTGAAAAATCCGACAGCCTTTATCTTACTTGTGCAGAGTACTGCAAGTGCAAGTCCGATAACGTTGACCAGAATCATATTCACTACTACGAACATGATCGTAAGTAAGAAGGACCAGAGAAATTCTTTCTCCTTAAACATGGCTGTGTAGTTATCAAGTCCTACAAAACCTGTCATTTTTATTCCGTTCCAGTCAGTTGTCGAGTAAAAAAGTCCGAGTCCGAACGGAATTATTACCGTAACAACAAAACAAAAAAGCAGTGGAAAGAGAAAAATGATATTTATGATCGTCCTGTGATGTTTTTTGGTGGGGAATAAATATAATCCAATGAAGAATACTATAATTCCCGCGATCAGAAGACCGCCCCTGAACGAAAGCTTACTCCCGGAGAAATCCAGTATCAGTGCTGTCAGTGTGCCTGCTATTCCCAGTAAAAGCAAGATCAGGGATAATCCCGTGTTTGAGGCTTTGCCGTTTTCCATAATTAACTCCCATCTTTCCTAATTCAAGTGGAATGCTGATTAAACATTGGGGACGGTTCTTTCGAAGTCCCGTCCCCTGATTTTAGCTTACTTACTGTGCATAAGCTGATTCTGTAACCTGCTTAAATGTTGAAATAAATGCGTCTTTGTCCATAGAACCTGAAGCAAAGTCTGCAAATACCTGTCCTGTATAGTTCTGGGCATAACCCTCTTTCATGTTGAGCCAGTGCCATGCTGATGTCTTGCCTGCTGCCGTGAAGTCAGAAATTGTCTGTGCAAACGGATCTGAAGCAACATATTTGCATGACTTGTAAGGGCTGATAAATCCTGCTTCATTTACAAGTACTTCCTGAGCCGGATCAGTTGTAAGCCACTGAAGGAATGCTTCTGCATCTGCTACGTTGCCATCCTTGTAAACTGCCCACCATGAAGGTGAATTTGTAAGAATAGTATCGATACCTTCCTGGAAAGCATAAGGGATCATTCCGCACTTGAAGCTTCCTGCCTCTTTATATGCATCTGCGTCATCACCTGTCATTGTTGCGCCGATCCATGAACCCTGAGTTACAAATGCATATTTGCCTGATGCAAAGTTAAGGATCTGCTGATCATAAGTTCCGGAAACAAGAAGTGCCGGATCTGAATACTTGTTAAAGAGCTCTACCATTGATGCAAAATCAGCGAATCTTGCGTCATCGATCTTTCCGCCGTCATTCAGCATATCGATGTATTTCGTGTCATCGCGTGCAAGACCGGCATCAAGATAGTTTGCGAATACGTGGTTACCTGTTGACCAGTAAAGGTTTACAGGCTCTGCATAATAACCGATAACTGCTGTAAGGCCAAGCTCATCCTTCTTGGAATCAAGTGTCTCGAATGCTTTCTTCATTGATTCGGGACCTGTAATCGACTTCGGATCGATATCTGCTTTTGCAAGAATGTCTGCATTATAAGCAAGTCCTACTGCTTCTGTTGTATAAGGGAAACCGATAACACTGCTGCCATCAGTATAAGCTGCATCTGTATCACTTACCCATGCCTGGTCGCTCATATCCTGAAGGAGTCCGTCCCAGTTTGCGAAGTCTGTAGCGCCGCCGCATACAAAGATGTCAGGCATGTTATCTGACTGATAGTAGCCCTTAAGCTCACCCTGAATATCGACACCGCCTCCCATTGACTCGATCTCAACGTGAACGCCCGACTCTTTTTCATACATTTCGGCAAGCTTCTTTAACTGTGCATCTACTTCGATCTTTCCGTTTACAAGACGGATTGATTTGCCGGATGCTGCTGCGCCACCGCCTGATGATTCACTTCCGGTAGCAGCTGCCTCAGATCCGCCTGCATTACCTGCATCACCGGAGCCGCTTCCACATGCTACAAGGCTTGAAGCCATCAGACATGCCATGACCGCTGCAACTAATTTTCTCTTCATAATACCTACCTCACCTTCTTTATGAATGTATATTTGAGAGCCCTACAGGCTCCAGATACCTAATATGATTTACCGTTACGTCCGACATTCTTTTGAAAAAACTTTTTGCCGGACTCACTTTTTTACTAAAGTTCCCACGCAGCTGCAAACCAGGGTTTAAGAGTCATTCTGTCTCTCAGACCTGCATTAACGTAATTCGAGATCAGGAGCGATTTCGACTCAGTAAACCGGGATTTATACTCTATCTCCTTATCTGTAAGGTTGCAGAGTACAAAAATCCTTCTGCCGTCAAGTTCTCTTATATATGAAAATACCTCTCCGCTGTCTTCATCCAAAAGACTGTAATTTCCGTAAACTATCAGATCTGACCATTCACTTCTGCGCCTTAAAGCTATAAGCTTCTTATAATAATGAAAAACCGACTTTTTATCCTGTAACTCTGCCTCAGCATTTATTTCCTTATAATTAGGATTTACCATTATCCAGGGTTTTCCGCTTGTAAAGCCTGCATTTTCCGAACTGTCCCACTGCATCGGAGTTCTGGCATTGTCCCTGCCCTTTGCCTCTATACCGGCGATCATTTCCCCGGCGGTCATCTTTCCGCTGCCGACCAGATCTTTATATGCATTGATTTCCTCGATGTCCCTGCAGTTTTCTATCTTTCCGAATCTGCAGTTTGTCATTCCCAGTTCTTCACCCTGATATATATAAGGAGTTCCCTTCATGAAATGAAGAACCGTAGCTATAGCCTTTGCCGAAAGAGGAGATTCATCACCCAGTCTTGAAACTATTCTCGGCTGATCGTGATTGTCCCAGAATAAGGAATTCCATGCCTTGCCTTCAAGTTCATTCTGCCATTTACTCAAGTTTGCCTTGAGTTCCCTCAGGTCAAATCTCTTTGTTGTCCATTTTCCGTTTTCATCATAGTCAAGTCCGACATGCTCAAACTGGAAGACCATGTTAAGCTCTCTGCCGTCAAGTGAGGCGTATTTCTTTGCTTCTTCTATGGTTACGCCTGCACATTCCCCAACCGTGATGAGATCATATTTTGAAAGAACTCTTTTGTTCATTTCCTGAAGATATTCATGAACATGCGGACCGTTTGTCGTGTTTTCCAGACTTCCGTATTCCGAATTGCCTTCAACTTTTCCGTCCGGGAGACCTTCAACTTTGGAGATCATGGAAATGACGTCCATTCTGAAACCGTCAATTCCCTTTTCACACCACCATGTCATCATCCTGAATACTTCATCCCTGACTCTCGGATTGTCCCAGTTTAAGTCAGGCTGCTTTTTTGAAAAGCAGTGAAGATAATACATCTCCGTTTTTTCATCATACTCCCATGCCGACCCGGAAAAGCAGCTGCCCCAGTTGTTCGGTTCCTTGCCGTCTTTTCCTTCCCGCCAGATATAGAAGTTCCTCTTGTCATTATATTTTGAGGATCTGCTTTCTATGAACCATGGGTGCTCGTCGGATGTATGGTTTACAACCAGATCCATGACGATCTTTATTCCCAGTGCGTGAGCCTCATTCAAAAGTTTGTCAAAATCTTCCAGCGTTCCGAACTCATCCATGATATCCTGATAATCCGAAATGTCATATCCGTTATCATCATTTGGTGATTTATATACAGGACTTAACCATATGACATTTATACCAAGTTCGTGGAGATAATCCAGCTTAGTTCTTATTCCATTGAGATCGCCAATCCCATCTGCGTTCGAATCACAGAAAGAACGCGGATATATCTGATATATAACGCTTTCTTTCCACCATTTTTTATCCATCTTTACTGCACCTCTGATAATATAATCCAGCTCATGTATTCTCAGAATAAGTCATAACTAATCCCGGATATCCGTTTCGGTTACACGAGTAACCTTATGCACTTAACTTAATACAGCCGGAGTCATATGTCAAAGGTTATGCACATAACTATCAAATTGTAACATATTATCGGCGCTGAATTTATCTATTATTCACAAGTATTATTAGATTTGATATAAATCTATATCAAACTTCTGCACGATTTTCTTACGACAAGTTCCACAGGAAGCTTGACATTATGCTCAACATGCTTCCCGTTTATCATCCTCATCATGCTCTTGACCGCAACCACAGCCTTTTCTTCCACATTCTGCCTGATCGTTGTGAGCTCCGGGGTGGAAAACTGCGAATATGCTATGTCATCATAACCCGCTATTGATATATCATCCGGAATTTTTATTCCTTTTTTGTAAAAATAATTTATAAGCTGAAGTGCATAGTTATCCGAAACACAGAAAACAGCCGTATGTTTCTTTATATCCGGATAGATCCTCTTAAGTCCGTCCTGAAATTTCTCGCTGTTTATGTCGATTATATAGTGGACTTCCTCTCCGAGGACTATTCCCCTCTCCATGTATGCCTGACGGAACCCCCTCCATCTGTGGCGGTTCACCTCAAGATCACTGTCATCGAGCATTGCAACATTTCTGTGGCCGAGATCATAGAAATACTGGCCCATCATATAACCGCCGTTAAAATCATCGATAAATATCTGCACAAGTTTATCGTATTCATAGATAAACGAAGCATCGATCGTAACCACAGGCTTGAGATACTGGCTGCTGATCTCGATCATCATTTCTTTTAAGTGGTTGCAGAGCACAAGTCCGTCAAGGTTCCAGCGCCTCGCATCCATTATTATCCCTTCCGGCGTCTGATCGAGCAGGACAAGAATATATTTGTCTTTTTTTCTGAATTCTTTTTCCAGATATGAAAATAATACTCCGAAATACGGATCTGCCATTATATTTTTGTTTTCGCCGTGGTTCATTACCACAACTCCGATGAGACCTGAGCTTCTGCTGACGAGCGAAAGAGCTGACTGGTTAGATATGTAACCGCTTTCCGCAATCTCTGCCTCGATCCTCTCACGTACTTCCTTTGAAACCTTTTCGTATCTCCCATGGATCACATACGACACAGTCGCCGTACTTACACCGCATTTTTCTGCGATATCTTTAATTCTTACCATTTTTTTACCCCCATCCCAATTATAAAGTTACAATTCAGTTCCCAACCAATTGGGAACTGAATTGTAACTTTATAAATACCTCTATTCAAAGTTATACGCATAACCTATTTACCTGTCAATAGTTTTATGTTAGTTTTTTTATTAACCAAAGCTCATGTTTGATCAATAGTTACGTAAGTCATAACCGGACGTTGATAAATATATCACTAATTCAGGAGCCTTTTTTGTCGCCGGATGCCAAAGCGTCAGCTTTGAGCAACGGCGTTACAAAAACGGACATCCGGCAACATTTAG
>CAJORC010000258.1 GCA_905236615.1 uncultured Lachnospiraceae bacterium | reverse complement strand
CAACAATCAGAAGGGTTACGGCTTTATTTCAGACGAGCAGGGAAGTGACGTATTCGTACACTACTCAGGAATAGTTACAGAGGGATTCAAGTCTCTTGACGAAGGTCAGAAGGTTGAGTTCGACGTTGTTAACGGCGAAAAGGGACCTCAGGCTACAAACGTAGTAAAGCTTTCATAACTCAATAATCCAGAGACATTTGTGCCTTTTATAATTTTAACATATATAGTTTTATTATAATTAGCAAGTTGTGAACTGAGATTGTTAGAAGACCTTACTTTATGTAGGGTCTTCTTTTTTTGTTTCCAAACATGTCTTTTCAACACTTTTACCAAATTTCCAACCTTGTAATTGTTTATTATTTAGAGCTAAATATTTATATTATTAAATACAACTTTCTTCAATAATTTGTATTTTTTTCTTGATATGATGATTTATTTGTATTAAATTAAACAATATGAGTAAGAAAAAAGAAAACCTAAACGAAAACTTAAAATATGTGAAGCTCTACAATTGGGCAAGAACGCTTATCTTAAGCGGTGTCATGCAGTATGGCGAAAGGCTTCCCTCTGAGCACATGCTTGAGAGAAAATTCAACTATTCCCGTCAGACAGTACGTTCCGCTCTTGATGTTCTCGAAAACGAAGGGCTTATTGCAAGGCAGCGAGGCAGCGGCACTTATGTATCATTTAAGACCGGTGCTGAAGATTCCAACCGCAAGCATATTGGTCTGATACTTTCTTATTTTGCGGATTACATGTTCCCGCAGATTTATGCAGGAATCGAATCTGTCATGAAAGAACAGGATATCGGTATTGACGTCGCTGTTACGAAAAATCACATAAATGATGAAGCTGTTTTCCTTGAAAGATTTATCAAATCCCACGCAGCCGGGTTAATTGTCGAAGGTACGAGATCTTCATTTCCGAACCCGAATATTGCGCTTTACGATAAATTCATCAAGAAAAACATTCCCGTGATTTTCATACACAACCATTACTCAAATATAAAATTTGACAGTGTGGAAATGGTTGATGCCAAGTGCAGTTATTCCCTGACTCAGTTGCTGGTTGATAACGGTCACAAGAATATCGGGGCTATATTTAAGTATGATGATATGCAGGGACTTGAGCGCTATCGCGGTTTTGCCGAGTGTTTATCTGACAACAATATCCGTATAGACGATGAACATATCCAGTGGTATTCAACAAAGGATATGGACTCACTCTTCACCCGCAAAGGTATAGCAACACTGGAAAAGCGTTTCAGCGGATGCACTGCGGTAATGACTTATAACGACGAGATAGCTGCTTCACTATCTCAGGCATTTACAGCCCGCGGTTACAGGATACCGGATGATTATTCCATCGTCTCGTTTGACAATGCTTCATTGAATGATTTTCCGTTACTTTCACTCTGTACCGCAGACCATCCCAAATTCGAATTGGGAAAGCGTGCCGCAAGAAATCTTCTGCGCATGATGGAAGATCCTGAATGGTACAACAATAATTACTCTTATCGTTTTCCCGTATCCATAGTCAGCGGAAATTCGATAAAAGACATACATACGTAAGCAACACCGTTTTATTAAACGGATCAATATACAGAATAAATAATTATTTTTTCAGGAGGGTATTTTTAAAATGAGTAAACTTTATTTCATCCCCGGAAGTCAGGATCTTTACGGGGCAGAGTGCTTAAAGCAGGTTGCAGCAGATGTTGCGGAAATGGTTAAATTCCTCAATGAAAAGCTCGAGGGCGTTATTGAGGTTGAGCAGCTTCCGACAGTTGAGACTTCTGACATCTGTATAGCTGATATGAAAAAAGCTCAGTTTGATGATGACTGCGTAGGTGTCATCACATGGATGCACACTTTCTCACCTGCAAAAATGTGGATCAAAGGTCTTCAGGAACTCAAAAAGCCTCTTCTTCATCTGCATACACAGGCTAATGAAAAGCTCCCTTACGACAAGATCGACATGGATTTCATGAACCTTAATCAGGCTGCACACGGCGACAGAGAGTATGGTTTCATACTTGCACGTCTCGGTATTGCACACGAAGTTGTTGCCGGCTTCTACAAGCACGATAAATTCATGGCAAAGGTTCGCAGATTTGCAGAGGTTGCAAAATCTATTGCATATTCGAAGCAGCTTCGCGTTGCCGCTTTCGGTAACAACATGAGAGATGTTGCCGTAACCGACGGTGACAGAGTTGAAAGCCAGATCAGATACGGCTGGGAAGTAAACTATTACGGAATAGGCGATCT
>CAJORC010000257.1 GCA_905236615.1 uncultured Lachnospiraceae bacterium | reverse complement strand
GTTTCTATTATATAAGGGAATGTTGGGAAAATGTATAGAATAACCAAAGTACTTAACCACAATGCAGTTATAGCTGTAAGTGATGGGACAAATGAATACCTGATAATGGGAAAAGGAATCGGTTTTGGAAAGAAGATTTCGGAGAAAATTGTAACTTCTGATACAGATACCGTCTATTCGCTTACATCTGAAGGAGAGCGTGGAAGTGCGGCGGAACTTGCAAGACAGACCGATCCGGATTGCCTTGAGATTTCAAACTTTATTTTAAATAAGGCAATGGAGAAATTCGGAAAAGTCAACAGAGATGTACTTTTTCCTCTTGCTGATCACATACAGTTCGCGCTTGAACGTATGAAGAAAAATGAGAGGCTGACAAACACTTTCAATGATGATATCAGGATCATCTACTGTGAAGAGTATGCTGTAGCAGAAACCTGTCGTGAGCTTGTAAGGGAACTGAAAGAACTTGAAATGACAGATGACGAGATAGGTTATATTGCCCTGCATATACATTCTGCTATACAGAATGAGAATGTGTCACAGGCAATGATGGCAGCGCAGATGGTAAGAGAGTGTGTTGACGCTATAAAGAAAAAGACCGGATGCAAGACAGAGGTTACATCCCTTGACTACAACAGGCTTGTAAACCATATCAGATATATGGTTATCCGTATGCAGAACGGGGAAAAGCTTAAGCTTAATATGAATGAGTATATGAGCATAAAGTACCCGGAGACATTTGCCATTGCAAACGATGTCTGCGAGCAGATGTCGAAGGTTATGAAGCTTCCGTTTGACAGTGCGGAAACAGGCTATCTTGCAATGCACATTGAAAGAGTTGCCGGAGCGGATATATAAAAATTTGGACAATTATATTGTTCCTCATAAAGTGATGTATACATGGTACAAAAACCTTGTATACGTCACTTTTTTTTTAGATAATAGGAGGTGGGGGAACTAAAAATATTTCGTAGCATTTATGAGGGGGATAATGGTATGAGATATAAATATTTGCGTCTATTAAATAGAACGGCTGCAGTTATCACAACTGCGGCCTGTCTTTGTTTAAATCTGCCTCAGCAGTTTGTAAATGCTGAAGTCAGTTCAGACAGAGAAAGCGTCATAATCATTGAAATTGAAGGCAGTTCCGGAAGTAACGGTGAAGTTGGCACCGATGCATCCTGTCATGAAAAGATTTTTGAAAAAATCAAGGCCATCGTTGAAAAGAATAATAAGAATGTGGATAAAGCAGTCATCACGGAAATGGATAACTGTGAAACCAGTCTGGTATGTAACTTTAATAATCTTTTCAATGGGATTGCTGTGACTGCTCCGGCATCTGTTATTGGCAGCATTGCGGAAATTGACGGTGTAAAAAATGTTTATATTGAAAGAACATATAAACTTGATACTTCAGCTGATAACGTGGGAACAGATATGGAAAGGGTGAATTCCATAACGGGAGCGGCAGAGAGCGGATTCAGCGGAAAAGGACAGACTGTAGCCATTCTTGATGCATCGCTTCGCACAGATAATGAAGCATTTGCGGAAGAACCGGACGAATCGAAATTATCAGAAGGATATATAAATGATATAAAGCAGGATCTGGGGTATGGAAAAGACGGCAGATACATAAGTGCCAAAATACCATTTGTTTATGATTATGCGGATAAAGATGACGATGTAAATCCGTCCGGCGGCGGATTAATTTCAGACAGGGGAACATATATTGCGGGGACAGTTGTTGGAAATTCCGAAGAATATAAGGGGATAGCGAGCGACGCACAGCTTGTTTTCTGCAAAGTTGCACCTGATAGGAAAAACACTGTTGCTGAGTGTGATATTTTATCGGCACTTGATGACTGTTACGCAATGGATATAGATGTGATAAATCTTTCTTTTACCGGCTCGGCAGTGTCATTTGGTTCGGAGGCATCTTCGGCACTCTGGTCAGATATCTTAAATAAGTTTTCCGATAAGGGTGTGATCGTTAATGCGGCAGCGGGAAGGAACAGAGATGACATATCTGAGAGGCCGGGCAGTTTTCCTGACAATGGAAATATTTCTGCGCCTGCTTCATATTCCAAGTCATTCGCAGTTGCAGATATAAATATTGAAGCTGACGATGAAAGCCGCAGCTGCAATTCCATGAATGGAGATGCGGCATGGGGGCCGACACCGGAATTGTCTCTTAAGCCGGATATTGCAGCGCCTTCGAATAATGTTGACAGCGTTGCCTGTATGACAGGACTCGCTGCCCAGATGAGAGAGTATATAGAAGAGGATGAAGAGAGCTGGTTCAGCGGACTTTCAGACAGTGATAAGAGGGCACGGATAAGCGAACTTCTTATGTCCACAGCACATCCCCAGATCAATTCAGATACCGGTGTTTACTATTCACCGCGCTTGCAGGGAGCGGGTGCTGCAGATGTTAACGCTGCTTCGGAATCGGCAGTTTATGCGACTGTGGATGGTGCAGAATCTGAAGAACTTGTAAAGGCTGAATTGGGAGATAATCCTTCACGGAATAAAAGATTCAGCTTTAATATAACCCTTCACAATATGTCAGACGAGGATAAGACATATACACCGGATACATCGGTCCTTTCAGAAGATGTAGCTGATGGATGCTTTACGGGAAATGATTTTGACCTTTGTGAGTCGGATTTTGCAGAAGTATCCTATTCCGGAGATGCTTATTCGGACGGGATGATAAATGTACCGGCAAATGGGGATGTATCATATAAAGTCAGTATCAGACTTAATGATGATTTTGAAGACTGGATAGATGATAATGCTGAAAACGGGGCTTATATTGAAGGATATGCAATGCTGAGAGACGATGATGATAACGGAGTCGATCTTTCTGTGCCTTATATGGGCTTCTATGGAAACTGGGGCAGGATAAATCCGGTGTTTGATAAAAGGGCTGACTCAGAAGAAGCTCCTTTGCTTCGGGAGGAAAGTTACATCAATCCCAATACGGGCTTATCGCTGGGAATAAATCCTCTTATGATCTTTGCTGATAATGAGAACTATGATATTGATGATGATGAGGCTGATGAAGCTGATCTTAATAATATCATCATATCGAATTCAACGGCTGATTTTGCGCCAAATGCGCTTTTACCGCAGACTGTTACCCTGAGGAATGCCAAGGCTCTGACTTATGAATACAGGGATGAAGACGGGGCGCTTGCAGAATACTATTCGGAAGACTATGTACCAAAGAGCGGGTATACGGAAAAAAGAGGATTTAATTACACCGAAGACAATATGATATCAGCGCCTGTGTTCAACGGTCTGAATGCTGGCTTGAAAGAAGGTAATTACAGCCTGAAAAAGACCTTTCTTACAGCAGGACCTTCCTCGAAAAAATATGATGAGGAAATAAGCTTTTATTATGACAAGACAATACCGGAAGTCGAAAAACTGACTTACAGCGGAAGTGGTGATGATCGTGTTGTAAATTTTAAGGCTTCCGATAATAAGGCACTTGCGGGAATTACGCTTTCAGATCCGGATACGGATGAGATTTTCTACCTTAAGCTTGCGGAAAAAGGTTCATCGGAAGAAGATTTCAGCATCAGTATTTCTGAGGCAACGGAGCTGTGGGAAAGTCATAATGGTACTGACCTGCCTTTTCAGGTTGTACTTAAGGTATGGGATTATGGTCTGAATTATAAAAGGAAAGACCTGAATTTTGCAGCAGCATATCAGGAAACCAATTCAAAATACGGGCTTACTACTGAAGAAGTTACCGGAGCTGCCGGACTTTATGTGAGTTATTATGCCCATGTTCCGTATTTTGGAAAGAGTAAGATCAGCAATGCAGCAGATATTGGTCTCACACTTGACTATGAAGATATAACGCTTGACAGCAGAGAGATAAAAATTAAAACCGAGCAGACAGGAAACAATGACGGAAAGAGCTCATCCGTTACTGTCTATCTGGCGGGCGTAAAGCCTCTGAAAACGAGATCTGCTGCAGAGAAATCTGTGATAAAAAAAGCTGTAAAGGAACTTATGACCGAACTGAAGGATATTCCTATTGCAGATATCGAAGTCTATCCGAGAACGGTAACCGAGTCGGACAGGATAAACAGGATGAAGGAAGCAAAAGGTGAAGGCACCGTATATTATATGTTTTCACAAAAAGATGACGAGATAAAGAAAATGAAAGTCGTTATGATCACACATAAACCCGGCGGCGGAACACGGCGTACAGTATTGAAGCTTAAAGAGGATGTCGATTATTATACGCTGAAAGGTAAAATTTATTTTGACGGTTATCAGGTACAGGGTGAAGTAACTATGTAAAGTGTTGCAATTCAGTGCCCAACAAGTGCACTGAACAGTAACTTAAGTTTACACTGCCAAATCGCAGGTTAGCTGTATACACATATCTCCGTATATGTTATTATATGAATAGACAATAGTGTGGATTGTCTGTCTTTGTCTTATTTATAATAAGGAGGTATGAGTATGAAAATATGTATTGACTCTAAAAAAGCCATTGGAATAGCTTTGCTGTTTCTTATGGCTTTTTTCTTGTTTTTTAATCCTGTCAGGGCAGGAGCTGCAGAAGGAAAAATATGCGGATTTGAGGAATGCGGACCGCTTCAGACTATATCGGTGCCGAAGAACGACCGACCGGCGCTGGAGGTAATTCTGCAGAAAATGCCGCAAAGTCTGAATGTAAAGCTAAAGGGTGAGGACGAATCGAAAGAAGTAAAAGTTTCATGGCATGCGGTTGGCGATGACTATGAAACAACTGATTATTATTATCTTCAGTTCAGCCCTTCTTTTGAAGAGTCAGGTTACAGTCTTGATGATGATCTTGATATAAACACTGATGCACCTTACATAGCAGTGGAATTTTACGACGGAGATCCATCAGGTGAAGTGTCCGTAATGTCCACTAAAGATAATGAGAAGGAAGTTTATAATTTCTGTGTAAATACGATAGGTATCAATTCTGCTGCTGCATGTGGAATACTTGCGAATATACGGGCTGAGTCGAATTTTAATCCGGAAGCGCTTGGTGACAATGGTACAAGTTATGGCCTTTGCCAATGGCATGCGGGCAGATGGAATAATATGAAAAAATACTGCAGTAATAACGGATATGATCCTTCCACTATCACAGGTCAGATGAATTATCTGAACTATGAACTCAGACAGTCTCCTTATAAGGAAAAAGTTCTTGATGTACTGACGGCAGCATCGAATGATAAAGACGGAGCCTATAAGGCAGGTTACACATTCTGTTATTATTTTGAGATTCCGGCAGACAGGGAAGGGCAGAGCCAGGCTCGCGGAAATTATGCAAAGAATACTTACTGGTCACAGTATGGGAACAGTTCTGATGACGGCAACGGAATGAGCGATGATGAAGAAGCACCCGATATACTTGTTTCGCAGAATGAAATCGAGACAAAAACTGCCAATGAACCTTATAATATAAAAAAGGTCTTTGCAAAAAAAATCGGTGAAAGCAAAGTCTGGCTTTATGC
>CAJORC010000256.1 GCA_905236615.1 uncultured Lachnospiraceae bacterium | reverse complement strand
TTTATTTAATGAAAAAGAAGGATTTAATTTCGTTTGCCATAGCAATTTCACTTGTTCTTCTGGCAACAATGGCGGCAGTTATTCTGATCATGACAGAGAATAATGCTGCAAAAAGTGAAAGCAGTTCTACTGAACTTTCAACTGAGGCATTGACCAAAGAGTCTTCAGCCGAAACAGCTTCTTCAACAGTTACTGAGATTGATGATGAATCAATTGCTGAAAAAGAATTTAATGAGAGTGAAGCTGATGATAATCAATGGATGAGTGATTATAAATATATTCTCGACAATATGGAAGCTGATGATTATCCAAATGCAGCTTTGGTATATATTGACGATGATGATGTACCAGAGATGCTTCTGATAGGTAATGAAAGCAGGATATATACATGGCATGACGGTGATACGGATTTTATAAATATTGATATGTCTTCTTTTGTTTTCTTTGAAAATGGAAATCTTTTAAGGACAGGTGATAAAAACTATAAGATCAAATCAAGTGAATTTATTGAAACTGCAGAAACTATAGATGAAAAAAATGAAGCCCGCATTCTTGATACTTACAGCTTTGAAGAATTAAAAGAAATGCTTAAATCCGGAAATGTATCGGCAAATGCTGTTGAGAAAAAAGAGATTCCTGATGAAGAAGATGAGGATGATGAAGATGATGAGAAAAAAGGAACCTTCGATGCTGAGGATGACGAGATTCACAGCTATGAATTTGTAATAGGAGATTACAGCTGGACTCAGGCATATGAGTCTGTTCAGAACGAGGGTGAAAAGAAATATCTGGCAAGGATCACATCCGAGAAAGAGTTTCTCTATGTATCGGATCTGATAAAATCAAGCAATCTTCAAAACTATCAATTCTGGATAGGCGCAAACAGGGATGATGACGAATCTGTATATCATTGGATTAATAATGATGGTGAGATAAGTAAGAAACCGTTGACTAAGGGCGGATTATATGAAGGTGCATGGGCAAGTGATGAACCCAGCCTTAAGTCTAAAGCCGATAACGGAGAAGAAGTTGTAGATGACTGTATCATGATGTACTATGATCTTGATAATGATGTCTTCAAATGGAAAGATGCTGCTAATAAGATATTAAGCGGTACTCCCTCTCTTGCCGGAAAAATAGGATATATAATAGAAACTGAAAAAGAAGAATAAAATTATAATTTAATTTAAAACACTGAAAAGGGATGCAGTTGGTCAGGCTGCATCCCTTTTCAGTAAATCTATAGTCTTAGTTGGAGAACATGTAAGCTGTAGTAACTTTTGTGCCGCTTCCGGTCTGTGTAACAGAAGTAGCGATACCAATCTTTGTATATGAAGAAAATACCATATTGTCATAGTGAGAAGGTGAATTACAAAGGTTCTTGAACATAAGATCAGCAGCACTTGCCTGCTCTGAATCAGAACCGTTGTAATTGGAATAAGTAACGTATGAAAGGTTTTCGCCTCTCCACTTATTGTGGCTTATCATGTCGGCACCTTTTCCGCCGCTAGGACGTGTATGTGACCATAAAACTGCTGCTTCATCTGATCTTGTTTCAGCGATAGCAACAAGAGAAGAATCTAATGTAAGAGCCGGGAGACCATTCTGAGCTCTAAGTGAATTAATACTGGATAACATTTTTGAATCAACTGTGTTTGCATCAGAAGCAAATGCGGAAACAGATGCTATAGCAATGAAGAATACTGCTAAAGATACTACAGATACTGATTTGATGATAGAATTAAATACAGATTTTTTCATGTTCGTTTTTCCCCACTTTCTCTAACAAGGAAAACTACGTCATGGCAACTGGCTGCCCATATTTCAGAGCCCTATAGTTTTGCGTCGCCGGCTTGCACCGGTTTTGCCCAATATGCAGTTTAACTTAAACCTAAGACTATAAATAATAAATATAAACTAACCTGTGACCAAACAGGTTGTCTTTCCTAAGAACAATTATAGTATACTGTATATGGTATACAATGTCAAGAGAAATATTAAGAAAAAGTTAAAATAATAAAAAATCCCTCCGATAGCCTTTCTATCGGAGGGTAAGTACAATTTTACTTACTTTTTCTTTGACTTTTTCTTGCTAGCGTTAACAGCTTCTTTAACAGCCTTACCGGCTTTGAATTTCATTGACTTTGAAGCAGGTATCTTGATCTCTTTACCGGTCTGAGGGTTTCTTCCTGTACGAGCTGCTCTCTCGGAAACTTCAAAAGTACCGAAACCAATGAGCTGTACCTTCTCGCCTGCTGCAACTGCATCAGTAACTGAGCTTGTGAATGCATCGATAACTTCTGCTGCTGACTTCTTTGAAATGCTTGCCTTTTCTGCGATTTTTGCTGCTAATTCTGCTTTGTTCATTTTATATGTCCTCGCTTCCCCAATTTTTCGCGGATTTCAGACCTTATAATGGTCGCAAACCGCATATATTCAACATTCCATGTAAAGAATAGCGCAAATATGCGGATTCGTCAAGGTTTTTCGGTAAAAAACATGATAAAATCGCAAAAAAATACCCGTTTTATATAGATTTTATATAAAAACCCAGATAAAACGGAGTATTTGCGCTTGGACAATTAAAATATTTTATATATCGATCAGAATATTAAAGCGGGAAAGAACCAAGTTCATTACCGTTAACAACGTAATAAACCATGTTTTCCTCAGGCTTTACATAAAGATCAAGAGACTTAAGATCAGCAGCTTTCTTTCCTGTCTCTTTGCTCCATGCTGACTTTGCTTCTTTGATGAAATCATCTGTAGAAACATCCTTGCCCTGATACTGAACTCTGATAGAGGTCTTTACAGAACCTGTAGTTTTTGCAGCAGCAGTCTTTGTTGTGCTTGCCTTAGTTGTCTTCTTTGCATCTGTTGCCTTAGGAGCAGCAACATCTTTCTTTTCAACAGTTTTCTTTTCCTCAGTTACAGTCTTCTTTACAGTTGCTGTATCTTTAGCTGAAGAAGTTTCAACAGAAGTTTTTGCTTTCCTTGCCATATCAAACTCTCCTCTAACAAATATTTAATACATTAACAACATAAACTTTACCGCTATTTTCGCATTTCGTCAAGTATTTCACATTAAAAAAATTTGATAAGATTGCATATTTGGTGTAAACTTGTTAAGGTTATTAATTATTTTTTTCTTATTTAATTCCTTGGAGGGAGTAAAATTTGGATAATTCAGCAAAATTCAAAGAATATAGAAATAGCTATAAAAGCTTTATTTATAAGGCTTTTCATAAAGAAATCTCGAACGGAAAACTGAGAGTGGTATTTGATTTTGAGACACCCGGACTTGCGGAATTTCATCCGACGTGGGAATTTCCTTATTCAAGAAATGATCTGGAAGAAAAGAATGTTTCTGAAATTCTGGATACGCTTCTTTTTAATCTGGGAATGACAGAGACGATCAGTTATTATAAATGCGTCTGCCCAAAAGAAGTTATAGTTGAGTGCGGACATTTAAGCGAGAAAAAAAGTCTTTGGTGGAGAAAGCTTTATTACAACGGACTTGGTGAATTCATGTACAGGAATTCAATTGAAGTAACTGAAGAAGAGCTCCTGACCATAAAAAGTGCAGATGGAAAAGAAAAGTTAATAGAAGATGAAACAGAATATACGGGATTTTTAGTTCCTGTTGGCGGCGGAAAAGACTCTGTAGTTTCTCTTGAGATATTAAAGGATGAAGAGGTTTCTACTTATCATATAAATCATAATTCTTCTGCAATAGAAGTAATAGATGTTTTTAATGATGAAAAATCGGATCTTTGTGCTGTAAGAACCCTAGATAAGAATATGCTTGAATTAAATAAAGAGGGATATTTAAACGGCCATACACCTTTTTCCGCAATAGTAGCTTTTTCATCTGTGATAACTGCATTCCTGAATAAGAAAAAGTATATCGCACTTTCAAATGAAACAAGTGCAAATGAGTCTACTGTAAAAGATTCTTTCGTAAATCATCAGTATTCGAAGAGCTATGAATTTGAAAAGGATTTTGACGAATATCTTCATTCACTGATTGGCAGCGATATACATTATTTCAGCTTTTTAAGACCATTAACGGAACTTCAGATCGCAGCACTTTTTTCAGGATTTAAGGCTTATCACAGCGTATTCAGAAGCTGCAATGTGGGAAGTAAAAAAGGTATATGGTGCTGTGACTGCCCGAAGTGCCTTTTTGTTTATATAATCCTGTCACCGTTCCTTGATGAAAAAGAAGTAATAAAGATCTTCGGTGAGAAATTATTTGATAAAGAGTCTCTGGATAAAGATTTCAGAGAGCTGACAGGTATAGATGAAAACAAGCCTTTTGAATGTGTTGGAACAAGGGGAGAAGTGATCGCTTCTCTTAAAGCATATCTGAAAAAAGGCGGAAAAAGTATCCTTACCGAAAAATACAGAGCTGCCATTGAAGCAGGAAGCGGAGATTTAAGCGAATATATGAAAGGTTGGGAAACTGAGAATTTCCTTCCTGATAATTATGAAGAGAAATTAAAAGGGGCAATGGAAAAATGCAGAGCAGCATTGAATATCTGAACGGAAAAAAGATCCTTATATGGGGATATGGCAGAGAAGGTAAAGCAACGGAAAGATTTATAAAGGAATTCTGTCCTGACTCGACCTATGCTGTATATGAAGGAGACAGGGCAAATCTGAACGATGAGGAATACGACTACGTTTTTGTCAGTCCGGGAATTGCCTTTGAAGAAAAAAATCCTAAATTCACCTCGGAAACACAGGTCTTCCTTGAAGCATTTGCTGACAGGACTATCGGCATCACAGGTACAAAAGGAAAGAGTACGACAAGCTGTCTTTTATATAATGCCATAAAGAACAGCGGCAAGAAGACCTGCCTTGTGGGAAATATCTCTGTACCCTGTCTTGATTACTATGGTGAAATGATTGAAAATCCGGATGAAATTGCGGTTTTTGAAATGTCATGCCATCAGTGTCAGCGCCTGACTGTTTCACCGCATATAGCTGTTTTTTTGAATTTATTTGAAGATCATCTCGACAGATATATTACAGAAGAAAGATATTTTGAAGCTAAAAAAGGAATAACAAAGAATCAGACAGAAAATGACTACTTATATGTAGGAAGTCAGGTTCCCCTGTTTGAAACGAAGGCAAAAAGAGTAACCGTCTGTGATGACCGGATTGACAGTTATGATCTTTTTATAGCGGGTGAACATAATCAGTATAACGCTGAATTTGTAAAACAGATATGCGTCAATCTTTTGGGACTTGAAGAAGCGAAGGTTCGTGAAGGCATGAAAGAATTTCACGGACTTCCGCACAGGCTTGAATACGCCGGTACTTATGATGGTGTCCGTTATTATGATGATTCCATTTCGACAATTCCGGAAGCAACTATAAGCGCTGTGGCTTCTATCGATAATGTAAAGACAGTCCTGATCGGCGGTATGGACAGGCATATCGAATATGATATTTTAGAGGATTTCATAAAGAAACATTCGGAGATAAATTTTATTGCTTCGTATGAAGCAGGAAAAAGGATTGTCGAAGAAGTAGGACTGGCCCGAAATCTCTATTTCAGATCGGATCTCAAAGAAGCAGTCGATTTTGCAAAAGAGATCACAGAGGAGGGTGCAGCCTGCGTTTTATCACCGGCTGCAGCTTCATATGGTTACTTCAAGAATTTTGAAGAACGTGGTGATGTATTTAAGAAGCTTGTGGAGCAAAAATCTTGAAAGCGGAAGAAGTATTAAAGAAAGTCTACGGTTATGACAAATTCAGACCGGGACAGGAAAAAATGGTCAATGCTGTATTATCAGGCAATGATGCATTTGCAATAATGCCAACAGGAGCCGGAAAATCAGTATGTTTTCAGATCCCGGCTCTTATGATGGAAGGAATAACTCTTGTAATCTCACCTCTGATTTCACTTATGAAAGATCAGGTAGAGTCGTTGAATGCCGCAGGAATCCATGCGGCATATTTTAACAGTTCACTTACTCCGGGACAGTACAGGAAAGCACTGGAATTTGCAAAAAACGGAAGATACAGAATTATCTATGTAGCACCCGAAAGGCTGGAAACGGAATCCTTTCTTGAGTTTGTAAATGATGAAAAAGTTTATATTCCCTTTGTAGCAATAGATGAGGCACATTGTGTTTCTCAGTGGGGACAGGATTTCAGACCCGGTTACTTAAAGATTAATGATTTTATCAATTCTCTTCCAACGCGTCCAGTTGTCGGGGCATATACCGCAACAGCAACGGAAATCGTAAGAAAAGACATAATTAAACTTCTGGGACTTCAGAAGCCTGTTTCCGTGACTACAGGATTCGACAGGGAAAATCTTTATTTTGGAGTACAGATACCACGGGATAAGTATTCACAGCTTAAATTCTATCTCAGGGATAAAGAAGATGCGATACCGGGAGCATCAGGTATAGTCTACTGCGTCACCAGAAAGCTTGTGGAAGAAGTCAGCAGCCGTTTGGAAAGTGACGGGTTTTCCGTTACGAAATATCATGCGGGACTTTCGGAAAATGAGAGAAGGATAAATCAGGAAGCATTTATCACCGGTGAAAAGCAGATCATTGTTGCGACAAACGCTTTTGGAATGGGTATTGATAAGTCAGACGTAAGATTTGTGATTCATTATAATATGCCAAAGGATATGGAAAGCTATTATCAGGAAGCCGGCAGAGCCGGACGTGACGGTGACATGGCTGAATGCATTCTGTATTATTCAAAAAGCGACTGGCATATGAATAACTGGCTTATAGAGCATGGGCGTGATGAGAATAATGAACTGACGCCTCAGCAATTGGAAGAGGTCATAGCGAAGGATAAAGAACGGCTTAAAAAAATGACATATTACTGCCGTTCAAAATACTGTCTGAGAGATTATATATTAAAATATTTCGGTGAAAAGGGAGTCAGGAACTGTGGAAACTGTTCGATATGTCTTGGTGAAGTAAAAAGCGGAGAACCTGTCCTTAACGTTCCGTATGATGTTGACGGGGATTATGACGGAAGCAGAGACTTCAGATTCTCGAAACCTGCCAAAACATATAAGTCGGCAAAACGTAAATCTGCGGCAGAAAGCCTTGAAGAAGGAGATAAGAGGCTGTTTGAAGAACTCAGAAAAGTTCGTACTGCTCTTGCGAAGGAAAACAGGCTTCATCCCTACATGATCTTCTCTGACAGGACTCTTGCCTATATGGCGGTTGAACGGCCTCAGAACAAAGAAGAGATGCTGAAGATAAGCGGAGTAGGTCAGAATAAATTTGACAGGTATGGAAAAGCTTTCCTGACTGTGTTAAAAAATAGATAAATGGATTTCCTATTCACAAGACAGAAAGTTTATGCTAAAATATTTTGGTTTATGATTATTGTCAGGTATAAAGGGTATAAGAAATAAGAAGAACCCCATATAAGATTAAAGAAAGGAATAGTAAATGAGAAAAACTAAGATCGTATGTACAATTGGACCGGCTTCTGAAAGCGAGGAGATGCTTCGCAAGCTTATTAAGGCAGGAATGAATATCGCAAGATTCAATTTCTCCCACGGCGATTACGAAGAGCATGGCAACAAATTCAAGAACTTAAAGAAAGTTCGTACCGAGATGAATATGCCGATAGGTGTACTTCTTGATACAAAGGGTCCTGAAATACGTCTTGGTAATTTCAAAGATCATAAAGTTGAGCTTAAGAGAGGTCAGGAGTTTACTTTAACTACTGATGATATCGAAGGTGATGCAACAAAGGCTTCGATCACTTACAAGGGACTTGTAAACGATGTAAAGCCCGGCGGATCGATCCTTATAGATGACGGCCTTATTGAGCTTCATATAAATAAAGTAGGTTCAACAGATATCGTATGTACAGTATTAAATGACGGACCTGTTTCTGACAAGAAGGGTGTAAACGTTCCCGGAACAGACCTTTCAATGCCTTTCATCAGCGAGAAGGACAGAGAAGACATCATTTTCGGATGCAGAATGGGCTTCGATATGGTTGCAGCTTCATTTACAAGAACTGCAGAGGACATTATTGAAGTAAGACGTCTTCTTGACAGCCAGAATGCAAACATGAAGATCATAGCTAAGATCGAAAGCGTTCAGGGCGTAAACAATATTGAGAAAATCCTCGAAGTTGCTGACGGTGTAATGGTTGCAAGAGGAGACCTCGGTGTTGAGATACCTCTTGAGGACGTACCGGCTGTACAGAAGAAGATAATCAAAATGGCAGAGCAGGCAGGAAAGCAGGTTATCACAGCAACACAGATGCTTGATTCCATGATGCACAATCCCAGACCTACTCGTGCAGAGACCACTGACGTTGCAAATGCTATCTATGACGGAACAACAGCGATCATGCTTTCAGGAGAGACAGCAAACGGTGCTTATCCTGTAGAGGCTGTTGAGATAATGTCAAAGATCGCTGAGAAGACAGAGCTTGATATTGACTACAAAGAGCGTATGCGCAAGCGTTATGCAGATGTTGTAATGGATGAAACAACTACAGCGATCTCTCATGCTACATGTACTATTGCAGAGGATATCAATGCTGCAGCGATCATCACTGTAACAATGTCAGGATTTACGGCAGAGAAGCTTTCACGTTACAAGCCTACATGCCCGATTCTTGCATGTTCACCTTCTTCAAGGGTTGCATGCCAGACAAACCTCTTCTTTGATGTTATTCCGCTTATCATCCATCAGGAAGATAATCAGGAAGAGCTTTTAAATTCTGCTGTTCACATGGCAGAGCTTTCAGGATACGTTAAGCCGGGAGATACAGTAGTTCTTACTGCCGGAATGCCTCTTGGCGTGAGCGGAAGAACAAATCTTATCCGTGTTATTGAAGTAGGAAAAGATTTAGGCTGATAAATGAACTAAAAAACTTGCAGATAAATGATCATGTTGAAATGACTGCTTATCTGCAAGTTATTTTTTTATCTTAATTTATTTTGTTATACGTCCTATACGTTTCAGCATTTCCTTATCGGTCTTTGTTGTTGCACATGCTGCTGTAGTAAGCATATTTCCTGTTATGGTGGCAGAAGCACCTGCGGAGAAGGCATATTCACCATCATTTGAAAGCAGCGCTCTGCCGGCGGCAAGACGGATTTCTGCTTCAGGATTGATGAAGCGGAAGATTGAGATTGTTCTTAAAATCTCGTCTTCAGTCAAAACTTCTTTGTTTTCAAGAGGTGTACCTTCTATAGGCATTAATGCGTTTATGGGAATCGAATCCACACCAACCTCAGAAAGAGTCAGAGCCATATCCAGACGGTCTTCCCAGTCCTCGCCCATTCCGATGATTCCGCCGGAGCAGACATAAAGCCCTTCAGCCTTTACTTTTTTCAAAGTTTCAAGCTTCTGTTCAAAGCTGTGAGTAGTGCAGATATTTTTGAAATTTCTCCGTGAAGTTTCTATATTGTGGTGATAACTGCTCACACCTGCGAGATGAAGTCTGTGGAACTGCTCTTCGGAAAGGAATCCCATAGAAGCACAGAGCTCAATCTCAGGACATTCTTTGGACAGCTTTTCGTAAGTATCTATTGCTTTATCAAATTCTTCACCTTCTAAGGCACGACCGGAAGTTACAAGTGCAAAACGGTCAACACCGGCTTTTTCATTTGTTTTACATGCGTCGATTATTTTGTCTGACGGAAGAAATCCGTATACTTCACAATTTGTATGATTATGTGCTGACTGTGCGCAGTATTTGCAGTCCTCAGGACATTTGCCGCTTCTGGCATTAATGATAGAACAAAGGTCTACCTTATCACCCACGAAGTGTTTACGGATCTTGTCGGCAGCAGATGAAAGCTCATTCAGGTCGCAGTCTATAAAAAAAGAAAGATCGTCAGTCCTTTTAAGGCGTTTTCCGTTGATTATCTCGTCAGCAAGTTTAGTAAGATTCATTTTTATTTTACCTCGATTATCTTTAATTAATTAAGCAAGTATTACGGAAAGTTTTTTTCTTATTTCTTTACCAAGAAGTACAGCTATTACGATCTTGATAATGTCAAACGGAATAAAAGGAAGGACAGCAACAGCTATTGCTGCAGGGATTGTCATTGATGCCTGTACAGCAAGCCAGATGGTTCCAATGATATAAGCGGTAATGAGACCGGCCAGACAACCAAGCATCTGAACGATAACATTATGGAATTTTTCAATTAATATTCCGGCGATGTATGCCATGAGTATAAAAGCAATGATATAACCGCCCGTAGGCCCGAGTAATTTACCGGGACCTCCTGTAAAACCGGAAAATACGGGTAAACCGACAAGACCAATGAGCAGATAAACAATGTACGCTATTGTTCCGGAATTTTTGCCGATTATATAAACCGTGAGAAATACTGCAAGAGGTGTCAGAGAAACGGGAATTACTCCGATGGGGACGGAAAGCGGACCGCATATACAGATAATGGCCGCCATTACGCCGATGATGGCAATGTTTTTAGCTGATGATAATGAAAGTGTTTTTGTGTTCATTTTTTTGTTCTCCTATTTTTTATTGTGACTTTAATAGTATATATAAAAGTTTCTTAATTGTAAACCTGAAAATAATATAGGTTTACAATAAAATAATCAATTCATAATTATGCATTAACTGTGTTAGAATATATATGAAGACTTTGAGAAAAATGGGAAGGTAATTGAGTATGAATACACAGGAAAAAATATCAGATGAAATAATGAATAATTTTGAATTCCGTACCATAAAGCAGGAAGAGGCGAAAGAAGCTGCAAAGATAGAAAGAATATGCTTTCCGCCGCATGAAGCATGTACTGAGGAGAGAATGACAGAGAGGATAAAAGCGGCATCAGACTTGTTTATGGTAGCCATAGACAGGAATACAGGAAAGATCGCCGGGTTCTTAAATGGTATTGCTACTGATGAATACTGGTTTAAGGATGAATTCTTTACAGATATTAAAAATCATGATCCTGACGGGGATTATATCATGATAATGGGACTTGATGTAGTTCCGGAATACAGAATGAAGGGACTGGGCAGAGCTCTTATATATAATTATTGTGAAAGAGAGAAGGCTCGCGGAAGGAAAAAACTCGTGCTTACATGCTTAGAGGATAAAGTTAAGATGTATTCAAAGTTCGGCTTTTCCAAACGTGAAAAATGTGCGTCCAAATGGGGCGGCGAGGAATGGTATGAAATGGATATCAGTTTGAACAATTAATACGTCAGAGGTGTAAATTGGGTATAAGACTTAAAGCATCAATCATATCAGTAATATTTATGGCGATACTGACCATTATAATTGCCGCAGTAGGAAGCCGTCTGTATTACGAAAATCTGATGGAGAACTATATCAAGTACTCTGAAATGGTTTTGGAAACAGCTTACAGGGTATCTGATGACTATTCTTTCGGGGATATGATAAAAGAACGTTCTATGCCGGAAGGGTATGAAAAGCTGCGGCTTCAGCTTAACCGTGTAAAAGACTGTGCTGATATAAAGTATTTATATGCAGTTTACTTTGATGATATTGATGAGCTGCACAGCCTCTGCTATGCTATAAATGCCAAAAACGAAGAAGAATTATCAGGGGGTAAGCCTGTTTCCGGAATTTACAGCTACATGGGTACTCCATGTGAAGATGGAAGCTTTGAAGATGATACACTTGGAATACTTCAGAAAGCGGTAAGAGAAGGCAGACAAGAAAGCGGATTCCTTACAGGACATTCAAGAGAATACGGTTATATGCTGAATGGCTATCGTGTCGTGTTTGACAGTGCCGGTGAAGCTGTGGGACTTATCTGTGTTGAAATAGATGTAAACGAGATAAATTCGGATATAAGTGATTACCTTAAAAGAATCTCGCTGATAGCACTGCTGATAACGGTCGTTCTGGTAGCACTTTATAACCTGCGAATGCAGAAACAGGTTATTGAACCGATAGAACGGATCACAAAGGAAACAGATTCTTTTATCAGCGAGATGAATGCCAATACAGATCCTGAAAACTTAAAATTTACCGACCTTGCCGTGACTACAAAAGATGAAATGCAGACTCTGGCAGAAAATGTAAAGAGCATGGCAGACAGCGTTTCATCCTATATGATAAATCTGAAGGCAGCAACTTCGGAAAAAGAAAGGATCAGTACAGAACTGAGTGTAGCCAATGAAATCCAGTCTTCAATGCTTCCTCAGAAATTTCCGCCGTATCCGGAGCGGAAAGAATTCAGCATTTATGCATCCATGAACACTGCAAAAGAAGTTGGAGGAGATTTTTACGACTTCTTTATGCCGGATGATGATCATATCGCTCTTGTAATGGCGGATGTATCAGGAAAAGGCGTACCTGCAGCAATGTTCATGGCTATAAGCAAGGTTCTGATAAATATACGCTGCAGGCGGGATTTTTCTTCTCCTGCCGCAATTCTTTCCGATGTAAATGAAATTTTATGTAATGATAATGATGCGGCAATGTTTGTGACAGTCTGGCTGGCGATCATAGAAATATCTACAGGTAAGGGTATTGCTGCCAATGCAGGCCATGAGCATCCTGCACTTTGCCATAAAAACGGAAAGTTTGAACTCGTGAGATACCGGCATACACTTGCTGTAGCAGTTATGGAAGAGACAATGTTCAAAGAGCATGAGTTTAAGCTTGAACCCGGAGACAGTCTCTTTGTTTATACAGACGGTGTAACCGAGGCGACCGCTCCGAATGCTGAACAGTTAGGTGAAGACAGGCTGATAAAGATTCTTAACAAAGATCCAAATGCGGATCCGGAAAAGCTTCTTTCAAATGTTAATGATGGAATAAATGAATTTGTTAAGGATGCTGAACAGTTTGACGATATAACCATGATGAATTTTTATTACAGAGGACCGGAAAACACAAATAAAAATTCTTAATAACGAAAGGAGATTCTATGGTACGAAAGATCAGACGGATTATTGCAGTGATGACAGCAGCTATTATGATCAGCGCGGCCTTTTCGCAGACATTCGTATATGCTGCTTACAGTGAAGACCGGTATATTGCGGCCGGTGTCAGCGGATTTTCTTATGTGCATGATCCCAGACTGGATCCGACAGCTATGGCAGATATAGTGGAAAATCCGAATGCAATATACGGATTTTCGCCTAATCCCGCTTCTACACGTCTGGGTGTATATGCTTCCTATGACTGGACAGATCCTGTCGTGGTGAGTAAGGCAAGGAAAGAAAGGATCGAATATCTCAAACAGGATGAATACCTCTACCATATAATGTTCAGCCTGAAGAGAAGCGGTGCTTCTGAGGAAACGATAGCAAGGATGGTAAGTACTGCCAGAAATGTGCTCAGACTTAAGGCAAGTGAAAATGATCCTCTGATTCTGGCAAAGGTTAAACAGAGTAATCTGAATACTTACGGGGATGAAAACGGTCCGACTCCTGAATTTCTTTATAAAAAATATGGTTCATGGGAGATGGTCATTAATAAGGCATTTTCCATGAACTCAGGCATGGATGCCTGTCTTGGACTTTATGATGACAATTACAACCTCTATCTTGCTTTCGGTAAGATAAGCCCGTCAGAAGCGGATAAAGAAAAACTGAAGAGCTGGGGAGAAAATGCTCCGATAGAGGAAATATACTATCTTCACAGGGATATTTATAATAATCCCAACTATTTTGACCAGACAACAGGAAAAGTAATATGGCCGCCTAATGACGGATACTGGGGTGAACCGTTTGAATTCACCTTTATCCCGGGAATGAAGCTTGACAGGTATGGAAGTGACTACGGAACCTATACTTCATTATACGGAGATTCCTATGAGAAATATTCAGCTGCACCGGATTCGGAATATAAGCCGTACAGCGTGTTTGTGGTAACAAAGCCTTTTACGGCAAAAGTCGGAATGGTAGCACCCTGGTTTGACCAGCCGGGAGGAGCAACACAGGTACAGCTTCCGAGTTCGGTTGGCGATTATATTAATGCAGGATATCTGCAGAGAATTGAATACAGATAAAGATAAAATATGGGGACGGTTCCTTATCGCAGGGAACCGTCCCCGTTTATGTTTAAGTTTCAGATAAGAAATTCTTCTTTAACAGCCCGCTTAAGAGTCCACATTCTGTTGAAGGTGTCGCCTTCGATGCTGAAGCAGTGCTCGCTGTCATCCGGAAATACGCGGGATGTAAATACGGCATCTCCGTCATTAACAAAAAAGATGCCATCTGTTATTATGCCATACAAAACCGTTCGGATCATTCATGAGACCTGTAATCGCCTGATTATGAAAGAGCTGGCGATATGAAGAATTCGAGATCCTGTCATCACAATGACCATATTAAGTCGATAGACGGTGATAACATACTCTGCCATGTATCTAAATATATCCAGATTTTTTATTAAAGAATGATCTGTCAGAACCGATATAAAGATTGGAGATTTTGCAGTGTATAATAGCCGGATGAAGGAGGAAGAAATGAAGATACTGAAAAAAATAATAGCATTATCAATGGTCATGACAATGGTGTCAGGGACGAATACTTATGCTGCTGCAGCATATATGCAGGATGTTACAAGGGAAATGAGCTTTACACCCTATTGGCTCAGCAGACAGATACAGAATGTTGATGAACTGCTTGTGACAAAAGAGCAGATACAGCTGATAAACGCACAGGTTATGAATGATCCGGCAACAAAAATGCATGACCTGAAAAAAGTTGATGAAAACGTAAATACAGCGAATATAAACGCAATGCTGTATACAAGCGGTCTGGACGAAATGAAAACCTATACCGCAGGAGGGTATTTCGACGCATTTGGAAATCCGGTTACTGAGGCACTTACAAATGCAATCGTATTAAATACACAGAGTACCGTGAACAGATCAAAAGTGTCATACGGTATTGCAACTGCGAGAACCGAGATCCGCGCATATCCTACAGAAGCGATCATAACGGATGAAG
>CAJORC010000255.1 GCA_905236615.1 uncultured Lachnospiraceae bacterium | reverse complement strand
GTCCTTGGAAGCTTCAGATAAAAGCATGATCTTTTCGGCTATATCTTCTTTTGTCATAGAATTATTTTGCATAATTTATATTTTTGTTCTCGGAATTATTAAAAGGCACAAGCTTTGTACGGTTTAATGCGACCATTACCGCCGGTATCAGAACCAGCTGCAGAATGATACCCGGAATCGCATTGATCAATGCACCTGCCAGAAATGCCTGGAATGTGAACATTTTACCGCCAATTCCCAAAAGCACCAGCTGAGCAATACCCCATACTATCCTTCCGATGATCATGGCGATAATAAGGCATCTAAGCAGGGCCTTACTGCACTGCCATTTTGAATGGCTGTAGAGATAACCTGCCACAAAAGCATATGTTGCAAGCTCAAATGCCATGCTTATCGCTGTGGGATACATCGGCGGCATACCAAAAAGAAATGATCTGAACAAGGGCAGGATAAATGCCATGGGTGTTCCCCATTTTTCGCCGCATATCAAAGCACAGAGAAAGACCGGTATATGCATTGGAAGAAGCATGCTGCCTATCTGGGGAATATTTCCCGTGAAAAAGGGAAGTATCATTCCTATTGCCAGGAACATAGCCGTAAGTGTCATTTTTTTAATTGAATTTCCCTTCATACTCTACCTCACTTTTTACATCGTTATAAGTTCATACTCTCTTGTTCCAAGTCCAATCTTCTCCGCATGCTCCAGTGTTTCCTTCCAGCGGATATTAGGGTTGGAATCAAAGAAATGATCATGGTGATGATGCCATCCGGGCTTGCTCAAATTATCGGAGAGCTGGCTGTTCGGCATAGGTTCAGACCTAAGGCAGGCGTCAACACAGGCCTGGTCAAGTGCAACAGGATCAAAGGATGCGAAAAATCCCACATCCGGCAGGATAGGTGCATCATTTTCCCCGTGGCAGTCGCAGTTGGGAGAAATATCCCTTACGAGACTGACATGGAAACATGGTCTGTCATTGCAGACAGCAGCAGTATATTCTGCCATTTTGCGTCCCAGTATCTCATTTGCATCCCAGTTCATATTTTCTATTGCATCAAATGCACAGGCGCCTATGCAGCGTCCGCATCCCTTACAGAGTTTCTGATCGATATGGGCTTTTTTATTTTCATAATAAATGGCATCAGAGCCGCATTCTTTTGCACAACGTCCGCATCCCCGGCATAGATCCTCATGTATAGTCGGATGTCCGCTGTTATGCTGCTGCATCTTACCGGCACGGCTTCCGCATCCCATACCTATATTTTTTATCGCTCCTCCAAAACCGGTTGACTCATGGCCTTTGAAATGTGTAAGCGATATGAAAACATCGGCATCCATTACCGCCCTGCCGATATATGCTGTCTCACAATACTCTGCATTTGGAACAGGAACTTCTATATCGTCGGTTCCCCTGAGGCCGTCACCTATTATTATCTGACAACCTGTTGTGACCGTATTAAATCCGTTAATATTGGCACAATCCAGATGCTCCAGCGCATTCTTTCTTGAACCGGGATAGAGCGTATTACAGTCAGTCAGAAAGGGAAGTCCGCCCTGTTCTTTAACCACGTCAGCAAGAGCCTTGGCATAATTCGGTCTTAAATAAGAGAGGTTGCCAAGTTCTCCGAAATGCATCTTGATAGCCACAAATTTGCCGTCCATATCGATGCTTCCTATACCCGCCATACGAATAAGCTTCTGCATCTTTACTGTCAGCGATGTTCCTACTCTTGTCCTGAAATCAGTAAAATATACCTTCGAGCCAGCCATATTTCTCCTCCAATCTTTCAAAGAAATCCCCAATAATGCCCACATGTTGCTTATTTCATTTTACACTATTTAACTCCCTGACTCAATCAAAAAGCCCTGAAACCCTGAGTTATAAACTATAACCAAAACATGCCGTACCGGAGGAGTTTCCGTTACGGCATGCCTGAGATTTGCGCAGTATCTTCGGAAGTGCCGCCAGGACCACCGAAAATGTATTAAAATATTCAGTAACTGTCCACTCTTCACATTTATTTTTCTGCCGTTTTTACTGTATTCGCAAGATATCTGATCACTTCAACCGGATAATCTCCTATTGCGGTTTCACCTGTGACCATGACCGATGCCGCGCCATCCGCAGCTGCATTATATATATCACTGACCTCTGCCCTTGTGGGAATCTTATTATGTTCCATGGAAGACAGCATCTGCGTCACGACCATGAACGGGACATTGTTTTCGCGGCAGATGAGCGATATTTTTTTCTGCACCGCAGGAAGCTCCCAGAGCGGCATTGAATTGCCAAGGTCTCCTCTTGCGATGACTATCTCGTCGCAATATCCAAAGAAATCTTTGACTGATCTGACGCCATCAGAGTTTTCTATTTTTGCATATATTTTTATATTGCTGCCGCCGGCTTCATCAAGTGCTTTTCTTACATTTATAAGATCCTGCGTGTTTCTGACAAAGGGCTGCATCACACCGCTGATCCTTAATTTTACAGCTTCACGGATATTTATGATATCTTCCTTCGTTAAGGTATCCATGTCTATAGTTTTTCCGACTATCGCGATACTTTTCCCTGAGGACAGTTCACCGCCACGTATTACCCTGCAATTAACAAATGAGTTATCTTTTGAAAGAGTTTTAAGAAGTATCTTCCCGTCATCAAGAAGGATCTCATCATCTGCTTCGATATTCAATATTATTTTTTCATCAACCGGTATACCCTTAGTTCCGAGTGATATCTCAGATTCTTCCGCAAGTATCATTTTTTCATGAAGTTTTCCTATCCTGAGTTCCGGTCCACGCAGATCCACCAGTATTTTGGGATCAATTGAATACTCTGCCGCTGCCTCTCTTATATCCCTGATTTTTTCCGCACAATCAGCAAGCATTATATGGGAAAGATTTATCCTTATCCCTGTCATTCCCATGGAAAACATTCCTTTCAAGATTTCACGACCATAACACGCAGGTCCAAGCGTTCCGAAAATATCTGCCATTGGCTTCACCTTTTTTCAAACAGTTTTAATTATTCTCATTCAAGATAATTATAGCATAATGCAGTTTGATATTGATTTCAAACCCGTAGCTTCACTGTTCCAGTCCCCTCGTTCCGCCGTCCCCTAGTTCAACCCTATTCAGTCAAACCGGCACCTCTTTCGTAAAGCAATTTTGTTCCGTAAGTTACACTGCCATCGTCATTGACTATTATTTCCGGTATGTTTACCGGAAGTTTGCCGGAAGCCTTATTTTTTCCGGCTATAATCTCAAGTGCTGCTATTACATTTGCATTATAGGCACCTGCCTTATCTGATTTCTCACCGACCGCAGTGGGGTCTGTGTTCATTCCAGTTCCAAGGTAAGTAAGCAGAACGGCATCAGCTTCACTAAATCGGGCTGTATCATATGGAAGGCGGCAGCTTAACAGTACAAATTTTCCTCCCCCTTCATGCACATCATTTATGGCACTGCTGATCGCCTGAAACATTGGTGCCTCATCCGCCATTGCGGCAGAATTATTAGTCTGAGTCATCCCAATAACTATATCAGAATGACGGATATTTTCAGCCATTTCTTCGGTATAATGCAATTTATCTCCATCAGAATCCTGATCTATATAATAATCATATATTATTTCTGTCTCCGGAGCTATCAGACCTTCATCCCTGAGCCGTGACATTGCAGCTTCCGCCAGTGTCTTGTCTGTCTCCAGTTTTCCAAGCAGTAATATTTTTCCGGTATTAGCAGAAAGAGGAAGTGTGCTGCCATCATTTTTCAAAAGAGTTATTGCTTCACGTGCAATTTCCATCTCATCTTTATGATGTTTTTCTGAACCCACAATGCTTTCAGCTGTTTCCACTTTTCCCTCAATATCATTGTCTTCATACGCGGATTCCGTAATAGCATATTTTTCTTTAAGATTCAGGATTCTTTCAACGCTTTCATTTATGCGCTCTACGGCTATAGTTCCATCTTTAACTTTTTTCTCCAGACCTGAAACATAGTCGTCATAGAATTTTACAGACTTTTCGTCCTTTAAATCTTTTGGAATAAGAAGAATATCCACTCCTGCATTGATTACTTTCTCGGAGACATTGACCATGTATTCGGCAGAACCCGACTCGCCTTCTACCAAAGCGCCATTCATTATGGCATCCATTTCTAAGGCATCCGTCACTACCACTCCTTTATATCCAAGATCTTCGCGAAGTATTTCGGAAATGACCTTTTTTGACATTGTTGCAGGATAGCAGCCCTCGCTTCCATCGGCAAAATTAACTTTCTCATCTATCTCCGGATATGTAATGTGTGCAGTCATTATCATATCCACGCCGTTTTCTATCATCGTTTTAAATGGGACAAGCTCGGTTTTGCTGATTTCTTCATAACTTTTATTGACCGTAGGCGTACCAAGATGGCTGTCCACATCAGTATCACCATGCCCCGGAAAATGCTTGCAGCATGCAGCGACATTTACCTCAGAAAGTCCTTCCATGTATTTTTTGCCAAGTTCTGCAACAATTTCCGGATCATCGGAAAACGAGCGAACACCGATCACAGGGTTTGCAGGATTATTATTGACATCGACAACAGGCGCAAAATCTACGCTGAATCCAAGTGCTGAAAGCTCCTCTCCGATGATTCTTCCCGTTGTGACTGCTTTTTCTCCTGCCTTGTCAGCAGTTGCCCCTATAGCCATGTTCCCGGTCATACGCGTTCCGTTTGTCAAGCGGATCACTATCCCGCCCTCTTCATCAATCGGCATCAGATATGGAATATGTGAAGAGACCTTTTTGATAGCAAGATTGTTTTCCTGCAATCCTGACACCAGCCTGACAGTCTGTTCCGTATCCTTGATATTGGCACCAAACAGGATTATCCCGCCGTACTGATGCCTCTGAAGTGCTTCCTTAAGCTCAGGATATTCTTCAAGGTCAGTCACTTCAGCTTCGTTCCAGGTTCGAATTGCAGGTATGATCATCTGTGATATTTTTTCATCCAGTGACATACGTGAAACGATACCTTTTACACCACCGGCATTTTTTTAATTCCACAGGCCGGTAAAAATACTGCCATACAAAAAATTAGAACTGATAAAACCACACGAACTACTTTAGATTTTGATATGCTTTTCATTTTTTCCCTCTTCTTTCTCTATTTTTCTATTACCATTATCTCTAAAAACAGACATTTTTTGTGTATTTTTTAAAATACCCTGTCTTCAGATGGCCTGGGGGATTTTACTGACTTCAAAGTATGAAACCTTCATTTGCCGCTCGTCTCATACAAAAAAGCCAGGTGAACATTCTTTCACCTGACTTTCCTTGAATTTCTTTCAAAAAACAACTTCATCAACAATCAATTCTTCGCCGGAATCTTTTTCAATAAACATGACCATGTATATCGGAAGGTATGTGATCTTATCATCGCGCTTCAGATTGCAATCTGCAAGTACAAATGCCTCCTGCATCTCATACTGTTCATTAGCAACACAATTACTGATAGCTGAATGTATTGTATAATCCTTCCCGCTTTTTACTTCTATAGGGAACGAATTCCCATTATACTCAACAACAAAATCCAGTTCCCCCAATCTATTCGAATTATAATAGTACAGTGCAAAACCCTTACTTTTTAATTCCTGTGCAACAGCATTCTCAAATATTCCTCCTGCATTCATATTTGAATTTCTGCTTAATAACATACGCTTTGTTTCCATCCCGTAAATAGATGTGAGCATCCCTACATCCGACAGATACAGTTTAAATAAGCTCTGTTTTTCACTGGCTTTCAGAGGTTTTTTAGGTTCTGTCGCATTAAATACAGGATATGCAACACCGGCATTGTTTAACCATAAAAATGAGTTCTGAATTCTTTCAAAATGTAAACCCTTTTTTATATCTGAAACTATATATCTTCGATTTTGTTTCAATAATTCCGCCGGGATAAGGTCATATATATTGATCAATTGAAGCCTCTTATTTTCAGCCTCATATTTCGTGAAATCCATTTTATACAACTCGATGATATTCTTATGGATGTTTAGAACGTTGTTAATGTTATGGGTTTCAGCAAAAATGCTCACCGCATCCGGCATACCACCGACAAGAAGATACTGGATAAAAAGCGTCATCATCTTTTCATGAACAGCGTCTAGCACAGGTGTCCTCTTTTCAAATGATTCCTTCAGATGAGCCATCACATCATCAGTTATATTTGTTATCTGCAAAAATTCCTGAAAATCCAACGGAAACATTTCATGCACGGTCAGATATCCCACCGGAGCAGACTCAAGATTTGTCAGTTCAACTCCTAAAAGAGAGCCGCTAAGGATAAATCTAAAACTTCCTTCATCCACTAAGAACTTAATCTTGGTTACCATCTCCCTGCATTTTTGAACCTCATCTATAAATATTACAGTTTCCCCCTTGATCAGCGGCATATCGTTTATCGTCGACAGACCCATTACAAGCTCATCTACGTTTTTTGCATTGATAATAATGTCAATGGCTTCCGGTGAATCGATCAGATTCACCTCATAATACTTATTTCTAAGCTCTTTCAAAGTATTCCTTATAACATAGGTTTTTCCAACCTGACGGGCTCCCTTGATCAATAATGCCTTGTTACTGCCCTTATACCATTCTTTAATTACCTGACTTGATTTGCGCTTAAGTTCCATATCAGACACTCCTTTAAGTCAATGATATGCCTCTTTTGTCAAAAATACAAGCTATTAGCATCAAATAACGTCAAAAATAATCGCACAATTCATCGCATTCTGTCAAAAATATTCAATCCAAATAAAAACCGGTCACGGCGATTTATGATCACAATTCATGCTATAAATCGCCGGAACCGGC
>CAJORC010000254.1 GCA_905236615.1 uncultured Lachnospiraceae bacterium | reverse complement strand
GAATATTTGTATTTCCGACAAGAGAGGACTGCTTTGGACTTGTTACGCTTGAGGCTATGTGCTGCGCACTGCCCTGTATAGTATCAAAATATGCGGACAGTTCTTACGACCTTGTGGACAATCTGAAAACTGGTGTTATCATCGATCCTTATGATAGTGACAGATTCGCAGCAGTTATAAAGAAAATCCTTTTGGATGATGGACTCAAAAAATCGATGTCGATGAAAGCAAAAGAAAAATCATATGAATTTGCTTTCGAAAAAACAGCTGAGCCATTTATGGAGGCCGTTCGTGCGGCTTGTTTACTTAAATGAATATATTACTGATACATAATTTCTACAAGATCCCCGGAGGGGAAGATACGGTTTTTTATAATGAAAAGGCCATGCTTGAAAGGCATGGACACAAAGTTTTTACTTATACGAGAGATAATGCCGAACTGGATGGAATGAATGCCTTTGGGAAGATAGGCTTTCTGATGGAAGCGGTTTATTCCGAAAAGACATATAAAGATGTGCAGAAGATGATCGACGAAAATGCTATCGACATAGTTCATGTGCATAATACCCAGTTCCTTATAAGCCCGTCGGTTTTTGCGGCGGCGAAAGATAAAAAAGTTCCTGTTTTTCAGACAGTTCACAATTTCAGGATGCTCTGCCTCAATGCGATTTTTTTCAGGGATGGACAAATTTGCGAAGAATGCCTGGAAAAGGGACTGAAATCCGGGGTTAAACATAAATGCTACAAAGATAGCCGCTTTCACTCAGCTATGGCTGAGCGGATACAGATGGCAGCAAGGGCGCATAAGCTGTATAGAGGAGTAAATTTTATCTGTCTCACGGAATTTAATGCAGGGAAACTGAAAGAGATAAATAACGGTGGAAGAAAAATCGTTGATAAAAAGAGAATCTTTGTAAAGCCGAATTTTATACCGAATTCAGCAAATTCAGGAGAGAATCCGGAATCTGATTCGCCTATTCAAAAAAGTGGGAAAAAGTTTTTGTATGCAGGACGTATTGACAGGGTTAAGGGATTGGATATAATCTTAGAAGCCTGGAAGAATGTTGAAGCTGACAGGAAGCTTTTTATCTTCGGAAGTGGTCCTGATGAGGATTGGTGCAGGAACTTCATAGAAGAGAACGGACTTCGGGAAAAAGTTGATTTTAAGGGAAGCCTGGAGCATAATGAACTGATGAAAGTTATAAGGAATTCAGATGCCATGCTTTTTATGTCTAAGTGGTACGAGGGATTTCCAATGACTATAATTGAGTCATTTACGGCAGGAACACCGGTTATTGGTCTTGACCTTGGCAATGGCGGCGACATCATTGCGGGAATTTACGGCAGCCGTAAGCCATTACTCGGTTTTGACACGGATCTGCCCGGGTCTCTTGCAAAAACCGTAAACAGTTTTAATGCAGATAACTATCGCTTTGATACTGAGAAACTCAGTTCTTTTCGCGAGGAAAAGAATTATCAGCTGTTAATGGCGATATATGAGGCAGGCAGTCGGTGAATTAAAGCGTCTGAAAGTAAAGCAGCAAATTTATATATTGGAGTAATACAATGGATAAAATATATGTAACACGTTCCTCAATACCCTCTATCGAAGAATATATGGAGGAAATACGACCTGTTTTCGAAAGTCACTGGCTGACAAATGCGGGTCCCAAACATGAAGAACTCAGAGAAAATTTAAAAAAATATCTTAAAACACCGAATCTTGCGCTTACGGTGAACGGTCATCTTGCCATAGAAGTGGCACTTCAGATGCTTGGTCTGAACAAAGGAGAAGTGATCACAACACCGTTTACTTTCGTTTCTACTAGCAATGCTATAGTACGAATGGGAATGAAGCCGGTTTTCTGTGATATAAGAGAAGACAATTATACGATGGATGCTTCAAAGATTGAAGCACTTATAACAGCAGAAACCGTGGCAATCCTGCCTGTGCATGTCTATGGAAATATCTGTGATACAGAAGCGATAGAAAAAATTGCAAAAAAACATGGTCTTAAGGTGATCTATGATGCATCACATACGTTTGGTGAGGAAATTAACGGAGTAGGTGTAGGAAATTTTGGCGATGCATCTACGTTCAGTTTCCATGCAACAAAGGTCTACAATACTATCGAAGGCGGTGCTGTAGTCTGTCATTCACAGAAGGAGGAAGACAGAGTCAGGATCATCAGGGATTTTGGTATTGTTGATGAAGAACATACAAATGAGATCGGTCCGAATGCAAAAATGAATGAATTTGCTGCAGCCATGGGACTCTGTAATTTACGTCATGTGGATGAATGGATCGAAGAACGTCACGATGCTTATGAATATTATATGGAAAAATTAAGCGGCGTAAAGGGAATAAGACTTAACAGAGTGGCAGATGGACTTAAGTCAAATTATGCATATTTCCCTGTGATCGTTGATGAAGCAGAGTACGGGGAAAGCCGTGACGAGCTCTTTAAGCGTCTTGAAGAGGCGGACATCATGGCACGTAAGTATTTCTATCCTCTTGTAACCGAGCTGGAAAGTTATTCATCTGAATTTGATGCAGCTGAAACTCCCATAGCACTCAGGATGTCATATCAGGTAATGACACTTCCGCTTTATGCCGGCCTGAGACATGAGGATATTGACCGAATTGTAAAAGTGATAAAGAGACAATGAGTTTCTGTAAATTATGTCCGAGAAGATGCAGGGCAGACAGAAAAGCCGGAGCAGATGCGGTTATAAAGCCTTACTGTGGTGTTTCAACTGATATTAAGATAGCAAGGGCTGATCTGCATTTCTGGGAAGAACCCTGCATATCCGGTGAAGAAGGCTCCGGTACAGTTTTCTTTTCAGGCTGCTCACTTCGATGTGTCTACTGTCAGAATAAAAAAATTTCAGATGGAAGGGTCGGAAGACTAATATCTGAAGAGGAACTTGCCGATATATATTTCGAATTGCAGGAAAAAGGTGCAAATAATATCAACCTGGTAACGGGTGACCACTATATTCCCGAGATAGTCAAATCAATAAAAACAGCTAAGAATAAGGGGTTAAAGCTGCCTTTTGTTTTTAACTGTTCCGGTTATGAGACTGTTCAGCAGATAAAAGCGCTGGACGGTCTTATAGATGTGTATCTTCCAGATTTTAAATATATGGACAGCGGTCTGGCTTATAAATACTCAGATGCCGCCGATTATCCGGAAATAGCCAAAACTGCCCTTGCGGAAATGATCAGGCAATGCGGGGAGGAAAAACTTGACAGCCGTGGTATAATGACACGTGGCGTTATCGTCAGACACCTTCTCCTGCCCGGAAATGTCCTTAATTCAAAAAAGGTATTAAGATATCTTTATGGAACTTATGGCGATAAAATCCGGATAAGTATAATGGCCCAGTATACACCGATGGAAGGGATAGCTGATAAATATCCGGAACTGGCCAGAAAAGTCAGAAAAAGCGAATATGACCGGCTGGTCGACTTTGCTTTGGGAATAGGTATTTCAAATGCTTACATTCAGGATCTGACTACGGCAAAGGACAGCTTTATCCCGGAATTCGGATAAGGCAGCAGCTGATAATCTGAAAAGATATATAATTAAATTTAGAGGTAATAATTTGAACGAAAACGAAATTTTAACAAAAGAAACAGCAGAAATTGAAACCATCCGTTATGAGGATTCTCCCGTAGATGACAGAATAAAACGTGCAGTGCGCGAACTTGGATTCGAAGCAATGACTCCGATACAGTCACAGGCAATCCCCGTAATGATAGAGGGTAAAGATATCTTGGGACAGGCACAGACAGGTACCGGAAAGACCGCAGCCTTCTCAATACCGATACTGATGACGGTAGATCCCGAAAATCCGGCGCTTCAGGCAGTAGTACTTTGTCCGACCAGAGAACTTGCAATTCAGGCTGCTGAAGAAATGAGAAAATACGCCAAGTACATGCACGGAATAAAAGTACTTCCGGTATATGGCGGGCAGGATATAATGAAACAGATCAGGTCACTCAAAAGCAATGTCCAGATCGTAGTGGGTACTCCGGGTCGGGTCATGGACCACATGAGACGTCATACCATGAAAATGGGTGAGGTAAAGACCATAGTACTCGATGAAGCAGATGAAATGCTTGATATGGGATTCAGGGAAGATATAGAGACTGTTCTTGAAGCACTTCCGGAAGAGCACCAGACAGCGCTTTTCTCCGCTACAATGCCTAAGCCCATATTGGAGATAACCAATAAATATCAGAAGGATAATGCCGTACACTTAAAGATGCCGGCAAAAGAACTGACCATTCCGCTTGTAAAGCAGTATTATTATGAAGTGGCGAAGAAGAACAAGGAAGAAGTAGTAGCAAGACTTATGGACTACTATAATCCGAAGCGTTCGCTCATATTCTGTAATACAAAGAAAATGGTTGATGAGCTTACGGAAAACCTTGTGGGACGCGGATACTTTGCGGCAGGACTTCATGGAGACCTTTCTCAGGTGCAGAGAGATCATGTTATGCAGGGGTTCAGGAACGGTTCGGTTGAAATTCTTATTGCAACAGATGTTGCGGCAAGAGGAATAGATGTAAGCGGTGTTGAGGCAGTATTTAATTATGATGTGCCTCAGGATATAGAGTATTATGTGCACCGTATAGGAAGAACCGGACGCGCAGGAAAAAAAGGACGTTCCTTCACGCTTGTAGTCGGCAGGGAAATCTATAAGATACGAGACATTGAGAAGGTCTGCAAGACAAAGATGAAGGCACGTACAGTTCCTACAGCTGCAGACATAAGAGCATCGAAATCAGAGAAGATACTTAATAAGGTACTGGAGATCATTGAGGAACAGGATCTTACCGATATGCTCCGTATCATAGAAAGCAAGATAGATGATGAGGATGTGACAGCACTTGATATGGCTGCGGCTTTTCTTAAGCAGCAGATGGGAAATGAAATTTTAGAGGATATTCCCACAGAAGACTATTTTGCGGAAAAGAAAAAGAAGAAATTCAAAGAGAGAGAAAAACGGGATAAGGAAAGACGAGAGAGAGACCGATTTGATTTCGGAAGCCGCGGAAGAAAATCTTCACGAGGATCTTCGGAGAGAAGAACGGATAAAAGAAAAGACAGGGTACGTTCTAAGGATATATCAAAAGACGGCAGCCTGAAAAAGAAAAAAGTCAAGAATATGGACTGGTGGGACAGAGTATTACCGGATAAAAAGAAAAAAAGGTGAGTTATGGTCAAACTGCTTGACGAAAATGAACGGTTTAGATTTGTCCTGCAGAATACGCAGGAAATCATATACGAGTATATTTACGAGGATGATGAGGCTTACCTCTACGGAAGCCTGACAGATCTGCACAAGAACAGAAATGTTTCAGAACCATATATAATTTCGCGCTTTTATGATAATCTGGCGGATGATAGTTTTATTCATCCGGCAGATGTTCAGAAAGTGCGTTTTTTTATAGAAGGAAAACTGACGGGACCGATATATGTCAGGACGTCGTTCGAGGGCAAATATATATGGGTTTCGATAGGCGGTCAGATACAGTATGACGAAAAAGAGAGACCTGTAAGGCTTATTGGACGAATACTCGATGAGACCGTTCAGAAACAGGAAGAACATGCCCTGCTTGAAAGAGCCAGAAGAGACCGTGTAACCAACTTCCTTACATGGTCCGTCGGAATCCGCATGCTTGATGTCGTTACCGGAACCGGACAGGATCAAGACAGCGTTAATCTCTTTTATCTGCGTGTACTCAACACGAAAGAAGTGGGAGCAGAACTGGGGGCGGTTTTTGCTGAAGCACTTATCGCAAGGATTGCAACAATGATACGGAGAATGACAAGAACCGGCGACCTGAAGATCAGAGTCGGTTATTCATCATTCATTTTCAGTGTCAGGACGATGACCGTTTATGAGGCAAAAGAATTTGCAGATACGATGAAAGAGCGTATCGTACAGATAACAAAGGGTATTGGTGCAGGATTCGAACTTGAATACGAGCTTCAGTATTTCCAGTCTTTTTCCCAGCTTTTTAATGCAATGCCTGATGAAGAACGTTTCGCAACCGATGATAATGTTGAGTTACAGAAACAGCAGGACAGCGGTTATACTGACGATATAGTTACTTTTACCTTTAACCTTATGGAGAGGTCGAAGGATATAAACAGTGCTATCCAGATGATCCTTGAAAGAATATGTACCCAGTTCGGATTTGATTACTTAAATATCTGCAGCAGGGATTCATCCAGTTCACAGGAGATCATCAACTGCATATATGAGGTAAATTTACGTCCGGATTATTATAAAAGCGTATCGGGCGAAAAGCTCTTCCTTGAGCATTCGGATTTTGATGCCATAGAGAAAAAAATGGGTGATGAGGACTTCGCAATAGTAGACAGCGAAATGGCCGGTGAGTTTTCTGAAAGGGTTAGAGAGATCACGAAGCTGGAGGATTCCATATTATGCAGTGCGATCCGGAACGAGGACAGGATATGGGGCTTCATGAACTGTATTCACGCTCACAGGGAAAAGCAGTGGATCAGGGAAGAAATAGACCTGCTTGTGGAACTTACAAGCATTATAGAAAGCTACCTCCTTCGTGATATCGCAAATAAGGCGTCTGTGGCAAAATCGAATTTCCTTTCGTCCATGTCACATGAGATCAGGACGCCCATGAATGCGATTAAGGGCTTTTCGGAGCTTATACTGGCTGAGGATGGGATCAGTGACAAAACCAAAAAATATGCTGCCGATATCAGGCAGGCGTCGAATAATCTTGTATCGATAGTAAATGAAATACTTGATTTTTCAAAAATCGAGTCGGGAAAATTTGAGATCATAGAAGATAATTATTCCGTATCGTCACTTCTGCATGATGTAACATCGGTAAGTGCAATGAAAATTTCGGAAAAGCCGATAAATTTCATTGTTAATGTAGAGGATAATGTTCCTGAGTCCCTTTACGGCGATGTTACAAGAATAAGGCAGATAATGATAAACGTCCTAAATAATTCCGCTAAGTATACTGATGCGGGAGAGGTCGAATTCCATGTTGCATGGGAGGACGATGAGAAGGATAATAAAAAGGGAAAACTTATAGTAGATGTCCGTGATACGGGAATCGGTATAAGAGAAGAGGATCTGAATAAACTCTTTGTGGCATTTACCCAGGTTGATACAAAGAAGAACCGCGGAATTATGGGAACAGGACTGGGACTCACGGTATGCCGGAATCTTCTGAATCTTATGGCGGGTGAGATAAAGGTTGAAAGCCAGTATGGAAAAGGATCGGTATTCTCATTCTGGCTTCCGCAGCGGAAGAATTCGGATCAGTTCTGTAATTTTACCTATGGATTTGATGATCATACAAATGTTGAAAAATTTGTTGTTCCCTTCATATGTCCGGAAGCACATATACTTGTCGTGGATGACAATAAGGTAAATCTGGACGTGGCAAAGGCCCTGCTTACCGAATATGATGCAAAAGTTGACACTGCTTTGTCGGGACGTGAGGCGATCGGAATTTTTGAAAAGAATTCGGAAGACATTGACGTTATATTTATGGATCATATGATGCCGATGATGGACGGAATTGAAACGACGATAGAGATCAGGGCGCTGGAGAATGTTCCGAGAGCAAAAACCGTTCCCATTGTGGCACTTACAGCCAATGCGATCAAGGGAGTGGAAAAAGGATTTTTCGCCGCGGGAATGAATGATTTCCTGACCAAGCCTATAGAATTAAAACGGATGGCACAGATACTTGACAAGTGGATAAGTGATGATAAAAAGGAAGAAGTACCTGAACACTATCTTGAGAATAAAGAGAAGAATAAGGCTGAAAAAGAAGAAAAACTGGAAATCTTAAAAAGCACTCTTGAAGGAATTGATATAAAAATAGGACTTGAAAATACAAACGGTGATGTGAAGACTTATCTTGGACTTCTTGATGCCTTTGTGGAGCAGGATTTCTACGGAATGTCCGAAAAACAGTTAGAAGAGCGGGATATTAAAAATTACAGGATATCCGTTCACGCAATGAAAAGTTCGGCAAGATATATAGGAGCGATGGAGCTTTCGGAGCAGTCAAAGAGGATGGAAGATTTTGCTAAGGATGAGCTGATAGATGAGATCCTTGCAGAACAGGATAAGCTGAAAGCACTCAATGAACCGGTTTTTAACTCGGCAAAGAAAGCTTATGAACTCTGTACAGAAAAAAAGCCAAAAGGAGATTCGGCTGTATCTGCAGATATGGAGAAGCTTGTGGACGGGTTAAACAAGGTTGCAAAGCAGCTTGATGACTTTGATTATGATGCGGCAGCGGATACCTTGCACGAAATTTTAAGCGAGATTAGCTGATAAAATGTGATAAAATATTATTGAGTAAATATGTATAGGGGGAAGACCGTGAATAAGATAGTATTAATTTCAACTAATACGGACAAGCTGAAGAAGCTTGAGCATGCTTTTGAAGGTCTCTATCAGATAAAAAGCGCACTCCTGGCAGGCAAGGATATATTAAAGACGCTGGGTGGATTTATTCCGGACTGTATTCTGGTTTATTCGGAAAATATTAGCCGTCAGGATATATTTCCGATAATGGATCTGAAGGAAGACAGCCGTTATAAAGAAATACCCCTTATATTGCTTGCTAATGCGGAAGATCAGAGAGTTTTTCATGATAATGTGCTGGCCGATCCTGATTATGTCGGTTCTCCCGACATGAAATCGGAGCAGCTGAGAAAAATAGTCGAAAGGCTGATCGCGGCGATGGGCAGGCCAAAGATGGTACTGGTCGTTGATGACGATACAGTTGCGCTTCGCCTTATGAAGAGTTATCTGGATGAAAAATTCCATGTAACCTGTGTTAAATCAGGCCCGATGGCTATCAAATTTATAGAAAAACAGGTTCCTGACTGCATACTGCTCGACTGCTTCATGCCTGAAATGGACGGACCGCAGACTTTGCAGAAAATAAGATATATGGAGAACGGAAAGACAGTTCCTGTAATTTTCCTTACCGGTAATTCGGAGAAGGACATGGTAATGAGTGCTTTGTCACTTCATCCGAAGGGATTTCTGGTAAAACCGGTCAAGAAGGTTGAACTCATACAGAAAATAGAAGAATCGATGGCATAAAAAATTGTCAGGACGGATCATTTCGTCCTGACATTTTTATTGTAAATATGTTTTAAGCCTTTCATCATGAGATAGTTATCAAGGATGATATCGTGGCGGCAGTTGGGAATCACAACCTTTGCAAGTCCGCCTGTTGCAACAACCTTGGTCTCAAAGCCCAGTTCATCAAAGAAGCGGTCGATCATACCGTCAATTCTTGAGGCTTCGCCAAAGATCAGTCCGCTCTTCATACAGTCAACGGTATTCTTTCCTATGCATTTTTTCGGAGTTCCGAAAGAAATACGGGGGAGCTGTGAAGTCTGACTTACG
>CAJORC010000253.1 GCA_905236615.1 uncultured Lachnospiraceae bacterium | reverse complement strand
GCCTTTATCGTCGCATCAGGATATCGTCTTTTTAAGTATCTGTAAAACGAATACTGAAACATCTGGTTTCCCAGTCCGCTGGTAAACCTCAGAACTATCATCTGCGCCTTACCTTTCCGAGCTTCAGGTGAAATGCGTAGTAGCCAACTGCCCTCTTAAATAATTTCCAGCTTTTTGCGGAAGGATGCTTCAGATAGCAGCTGACCGCCGTCCTGAACTCACCCTTTGCACGTCTGAACGCGTCCTCCGTAAGTCCGGCATTTTCCTCGACCCACTGCATCATGGTAAGCTTAAGCTCACACTCTTCTATAAGATAATTTCTCTTCATCTGCAGGGAAGTCCAGCTTCCGCCGCCGCTTTTCTTTATAACCCTGTGAGCTGCCATGACATCATCAAAGCGGTATATTTTCCCCTGAAGCAGCAGGAATGTGAATATCACACCGTCATCAATAAAATCATGCGCCCGGTAAAGTATTGAATAGTCGAGTTTTCCGTTTTTATAAAAATTCCTGCAGACATTCGAGGCCGTCTGTCCCGGCCATGCCCCTGCCTTCTGCCAGTCCTTAAAGGTATAATCCCCGCTCCATTTGTAAAGCTTTGTCTTATCGACATCTTCGACAGGTTCGTCGTGCTCGCCTATAAGCTTAAACGAATGGGTCGTAGCCATATACTCGGGATGTGCATCCAGAAAATCCACCTGTTTCTGCAGCTTGTTTTCATCCGTCCAGTAATCATCACCTTCAAGATATGCGATATACTTTCCCTGACATTCCATGGACGTGAGGTAAACATTAAGCGTCGGCCTTCCCAGATTTTTCTCACGGAAAAGCAGCTTAAATCTGCCGGGGAATTTCTCGGCATACTCTCTTAAAATATCTCTTGTGTGATCTGTGGAGCAGTCCTCTCCGACAACGATCTCATAAGGGAAGTCCACTTTCTGCATAAGTATGCCGTCGAGTGCTTTCCTTATGAACGGCTCATGGTTATATGCGATTAAAACTACCGAAAGTTTTGGTTTCACTTGTCTACCTCCGCGGGCACAACTCTGCCATCCTCAACCTTGAATACATACTCACAGTTCTTTATCGTAGTCAGACGGTGGGCGATTATTATAAGGGTCTTCTTTCCGTGAAGTCTGTCTATTGCCTCCATTACCGCCTTTTCGGTTTCATTGTCAAGTGCGCTGGTCGCTTCGTCGAGAACGAGTATCTCCGGATTTCCGTAAAGAGCCCTCGCGATACCGATACGCTGGCGCTGTCCGCCCGAAAGTCTGACTCCGCGCTCTCCCACTTCAGTATCAAGACCTTCCGGAAGCGAACGTACAAATTCGCTCAGCTGCGCTTCTTCAAGTGCCGCCCATACCTTATCTTCATCGATCTCATCATCATCAATTCCGAAAGCGACATTTCTCCTGATGGTCTCATCTGCCAGATAGATCGCCTGCGGGATATAGGCAAGCTTCTTTGACCAGCGGAGAGGATTTTCATGGACATTTATCCTTCCATAACGCACATATCCCTCTTTCGGGAAAAGTATCCCCAGGATTATGTCAGCCATCGTTGACTTTCCGGCTCCGCTCTGTCCTATAAGGCCGATGGAGGCTCCCAGAGGTATCTTAAAGTTCACATCCTTAAGAACATCTTCATCCGTATTAGGATAACGGTAAGACAGATGCTGAATGGAGATTTCCTTCTCCGATGATTTTATGCCGACTTCTGTATCCCTGTCCCTGAATTCTACCCCCACCATGTCCTCGGTCTCCTTAAGGTCATGATAGATAAGGTCGATAGACGGACGGAGGAAAGTTATTCCGTTTAAGTAATTGCTGATCTTTCCGACCGACGGTAAAAGCTTAAACGCCGCAACGGCAAAAGCCGCAAGCTGGGGAAGTATCGAATTCAGGTTTGTTCCTGTTTTAAGCTTATAGATAAGTACACCCATGATCCCCGCAACACATACGGTTTCGATAAGATATTTGGGAACCGTTCCGAAGAAATTATTCATAATGAGTGCGGTCATCTTCTTCTCTCCGCAGCTCACAAAGCGGTTCACGAAATACTTTTCCCGGTGAAGGATCTTTATGTCCTTTACTGCGCCGAGTGCCTGATTTATGGACTTGTGCATCTCACCGTCGTACTTCTGGTTCTGCAGTCCATAGGAGTGGGTTTTCTTCTTCGTAAAAAGTCTGAACGCTCCGACACATACTCCAAGGATCAGTGCCACTGCAAGCGACATGATAGGATCGCTCACGAGAAGATAAGTCATCAGAAGCAGTGACAGAAGTCCCTCCGACGCCACATTCAGTACTGACAGGATCAGCTGGAAAAGCCTGTCAGTGTCAAGCATGATGTTCCTGATCATTTCCGAAGTATTGTGATCGAGATGGTATGTATACGGTTTTTTCAGATAACAGTCTATGAGCCTGCCCGCGCACTTCAGCTGATTCTTATAAATAAAGCTGTACTGGGCATAATACATCACCGACATATAGATATTCTTCAGGAAATATATGATGATTATCACAATGACCAGAAAAATAAAAAAGTCCGTGACCGACTGCATATTGAGTGCTTTATACACCGCCGAGATGATAGGATTTTCCTCTACCACTTCCGGCATTGATATAAGCTGTATAAGGGGCATGATGAGCGAAACTCCCACAAGTTCCGCTGCCGCTCCCAGAAATATCGCTATCAGCAGAAGAATCATACTGCGCTTCTGCTTTTTATCAAAAATGTAACCGAGTTTTTTTAAGATATCTTTCATCTGTTCCTTAACCTGTATGACATTAGATCTAAGATTTTCTTCCTGTTCATTCCGGGATAAAAATAATTCTCCCTGAGACCCTTATCCGCCTTTGTTTCTTTCGCCTTAAGGCTAAGGTCGTACAGTCTGATCTCCCTGCCTTCCGTTTTTTCTAAGATATTGGCATCCATGGGCTTTAAGAGCAGCCCGTAAGTCTGCACCTTCTGAAAAGGCAGATTGTCCGTACTCAGAAGATAACGCATCTTAACCTGCCCGTCCCTGTACTTTATTCCGTATAGATCGGACTCATAAGGCAGGAGCGCATTTTCAAAATAAGCATCATAAACAGCTTTTGCCTCGCTCACTCTGCTGAAATTGAAATTCTCTTTATGTCCGTAGCTCAGCGGAACCTGAAGGTCTGTCACCGCATGGCTTGCGTGTTCTCCGGCATCCGCAAAATTCGTCGTATAGGAAAGCCTCGGATAGAGGAAATACTTATCCTTTTCTATCAGATATTTGATCGCGTACTTAAGCCAGGAACTCTCTCCCCATTCCGCAACATTTGAAGGGAGGCCGTTTCCGCTGATGTCTTTACCGTCGTTGATCTCAAGCCAATCGGAAAATCCTGTCCACTGCCCGGCAGTCCATGCCTGTCCCCAGCTTGACGCAAACTGAAAATACCAGTTGTCAATACCGTCTTCTATGGGTTCGAAAGGCAGTCTCGCAAAAACATTGAAGCGGTGACTGTAGAGGGAGATACCTCCGATCTGTGGATCCTCCGCTGAAAAAGCCAGTGCTTTTGACGCAAAATTATAAAAGTCCGGTGATACATAAAGGTCATCTTCGAGCATTATTATGCTTCCGTATTCCTTGGCATAATTTCCGCACTCAATGATATGCTTTTTCAGACCCATCCTGTCCGCATGAATGACTATCCGCTTCTCCCCGTGCTTCCATTGGAATTCTTCTGCGACCTTTCTGACTTTCTTATTTTCACTGTAATCTATGCTTATTACAAGTTCAATATTATCATCTTCGTATACAGCAGAATCGATCGACTTAAGTATACGTTTAAGCGCATCGTCCCTGTTATACGCGACTACAACTATTGCAGGTTTCACAGTTCCATAACTCCTTTACAAATTCACATAAACATCCGTAGTGAAGTATATCACGAAGTCATAACTAAAAAAAGCCCCCGATGAATTTGCCTTCATCAGGGACTCTTTAGCATTTCTTTTATTCTTCGGTTTTTACTTCTTCATCGGTATTTTCAGACTTTTCATCAGACGAAGCGCTGAGTATCTCTATCATTTCCTTGATCATCTCTTCGTCCTTCAGACGGAAGGAAACCTCAACTCGTCTTGACTTTTCCATATTTACCGAGCCATCGCTGTTGTAAACGGGATTGCTGTATGACTTTCCTGCTGTCGTAAGCACTTCCTGCAGTTTCTTAAGCTCTGACTCCGAAAGGATCTTATTATCCTCAGACATACAGTACTGTGCCACGTTGTAGGCTCTTTCCTGTGAAAGATTGAGGTTAAAGAGGTAGGTTCCGTCAGTGTCCGTATGTCCCACAATATCGACTTCCGAAATATAGTCCTTATAATCATCACTTAAAAGGATATCGATATAGCGGGGCAGGAATGAGGACAGGAAATCCTTACCCGAATCTATAAGTGTTGACTTGTTGTAGTCAAAAAGGATACTTGAATCAAAAGTTATGTCTCCTGTTTCCTCATCGATCGTTACTGAAAGATCTGAATTCTCGAATTCCTTCTTCAGCCTCTCTATAAGTTCCTTTCTGACACCGATTATATCCTCAAGTTTAGCTTCCTGTTCGGCAAGAAGCGCCTCAAGCTCACCCAGAAGCTGATCCTGCTCATTCAGGGTCTCTTCCTGGCTCATAAGCTTCTCTTCCTGGGCGATAAGCTTATTTTTCTGCTTTTCAAGTTCATCCGACTGGAGAGAAAGTTTCTTCTGCTGGTTTACGAGCTCAACGCTCTGCATATTCAGCTCCTCTTCCTTGCCGGCAAGCTGGGTCTCTTTCTCATCATACTGAACCTTGGCTCTAAGCATAGTGAGTGAAATGATCAGTACAAAACAGAGAAGGAGTCCTGCCATCATATCCGAGTAAGAAAGCCAGTAGCTTGTCTCCTCGTCCTGTTTTCTCCTAAACATAAAGCATCACCCCCGCTTCTTCTGAGTTTCCATTGCTTCCGTCAGAGACTCGGCAGCCTTTGAGGCACGGCTGATATTTTTGTTATAGGACTGGCTGATCTCAACCATATTATCATTCATAAGTCTCATGGACTCATCAATACGCTTCGGCATAACCTCCACACTTGCGGAAAGCTTCTCTATGAGAAGGTTCTGCTTGTCCATGTACCTTGCAATTATTGCGGTGTCGGCACCGATCTCTTCCTGAACGCGTTTCACATCATCAACATACTGCCCGAAGGCATTCATAAGCTTTGCCGTGCGGTTGTCTATCTCCGTCAGATTTCCTGCCGTATTTCCGGTTCTGGAAAGAATTTCGTTCATCTGGCGTGCATTTTCCTGCTGTGAAACATATGCCTGATTAACGGTCTGTCCAAGCTTCGTAAAGCTGTGTTCAAGCGAGGCGTTCATCTGCTTGATAAAATTATCGACTACCATTGACATTGCATCCATCTGGTTCTTCGTAGCCATATTTGCAAAGTCCGTGATCGTTCCGTTAAAACGCTCAAATTCAAAGCTTAAAGTTTCAAGAAGTCCGTCGCCTACTGACTCGCTCATCTTCCTGACAGCGTCATACTGTCTCTTCTGAAGCTCTATCAGGCGGTTTATTCCTTCGCTGTCAGTATCGGGCAGAACGTATTTCTTATAGGCGTTAAGGAAATCCTTTACCGCATTTTCAGCATCATCAACCCTGCGCTTCAGCACGAAATTGTAAACGAGTGAGAATACCATTCCGTAAATCGATGTATGGAAGGCAACCTTGATACCGTCCATAAGAGGCTCGATACTTCCCGTGATCTCTGCCGTGGAACCGGTATTGAATTTCTGAAGTCCGAGTGAAAGACCTATGAAGGTTCCGAGTATTCCGAGACCTGTCATCACACCGGGTATCTGATTTAAGATATTTCTGTGGATGATGCTGTCCATAAGGTCATAATTTATGAACTCATCGATATTGCACTTGTAATATGCCTTATCTGAACGGCTGATCCTTTCAATCTCCTTCATATAATCCGTATATCGTCTTGAAAGGTTCTTATCTGAAAAAAGTGCTTCCCTGTGCTCTTCATAATGTCTGAAAAGATATCCCTGACTTGCCAGTGCATCCTTTTCGATCTTGTCTCTTGCCTTTTCCATGTCAACGGTTGCATTTGCTGCCGGTGCCAGGCTGTTCTGTATAGAGAACATGAATATCAGACCAACTATTATGAACATTGCCGCATTAACTATCACATTGGAAATACTTGGTGTCGAGCTTCCGAAAAATGTCAGCCCCAGAAATACAGCCACCATAACCATATATGTGATTATTATAAATACTTCGTATCTGACTTTTGCTTTCAATCCTGTCTAAACCTCCTGTCATTTTAACTGATGCCCTCGCATTGCCCCACTACTGCGCAGAGCTCTGCTTAGATTCTCACGCAATGTATCATATCATATCACATAATTGTAAACAAATTATGTTCTCTTTCTTTAGATATCATTAGTCAAATCATCAATTTAAGAAGCGATCAGTGTACATTTTCCAGAATCTTCCCTTCCCGGTAAGCTTCCAGAAGAGCGCGAAGATCCGCGATCTTTCTGCGGATCGAATCTCCGTCGTCTATATCAGCGACCATTACACGATGGGGTTCGGTTTCCACCACTGTCGTATCCGAGTCAATGTCCGCATTTTCTTCAAGTGCCGTCTGCAGGCTGATAAAAGGCTGATGTGCCTTGATCCTCATTCCGTGTGAATTAAATATCAGTGTGTATCCCGCAATACCCGTGGTCTTCTGATAAGCTTTGCAGAAGCCTCCATCAATTACAAGCACCCTTCCGTTTGCGCGTATCGGTGACTCACCGTTGCTGACATGCACCGGAGTGTGTCCATTTATGATATGGCTCCTCTCGGAATAAAGCCCGAATTCATGCAGGATCATAAGTGCAAAGCGCTCATCGCTGTAAAAAGTATAGTAGGGATTTCTCGGCTCTTTCCAGGTCGTTTTATCCGTAAGGTATGAACGCTCAAAAGTCTTCACTATACGTCCGGATAGCGGTGACTTCATGCCGCACCAGAGATACCACATCCAGTCAAGACTGTCTTCGTCTCCGACATTCCATGCCCTTCTCGCTTTTGCATCGCAAAAGTCGATATAAGCTCTGCCGTGAAGCAGTTTTCCGTCACAGTTCATCGGATCGAGATTGCCGTTTTTATCAAGCGGTATGCAGCCGTGGAAAAGCAGATTGTCGTTATAGCACTTGTACATCGAACCCCTTGAATAAAGGAAATCGATATGCCTCTTCAGCCTCTCGCTGTTCACAAAAGCATTGTAAAGCCCCTTCATTATCGCAGCTTCTTCATCTGTCAGTTCATAAGGGTTCTGCGGATCGAGAGTCGGGAAATCCGCCGTGTTCATTTCGTAAACTTTCCCGTCTATCTCAATGCTCTTATTTATGATATCAACTTTTTCAAGGAGAAGCCTTCCTTTCATCTCGAACTCGGGATGGCGTTCTATCAGCTGTCCCTCAAGCTTAAAGAGGAGCACATTCGCAGCCTTCATGAGCGGATCGACACCATCATCACGCCTGTAGGTTTTCTCCGCAAACATCGCAAGTGCCCTCAGTGAAATACCGTAGCCGCTTTCCAGAATTTCAAGAGTTTTATAACGGATTCCGCTCCTTATGACCCCGGCTATGCATATCAGAGATCCGCATCCTGCGCCCATCCAGAGAATGTCATGATTTCCCCACTGGATATCAAGTGAATGATAATTTCCCAGAAGGTCAAGTATGCGGTCGGCATGGCTGCCCCTGTCGAAGAAGTCTCCGATAATGTGTATCCTGTCCACCGCAAGTCTCTTTATCAGATCGCAAAGTGAATATATAAAATCGTCGCAGCTTCCCGTATCAAGAATCGAATCAAGTATCCTCTTGTGGTAGCGAAGTCTGTTATTATCCTCATCCTGCTGCGCATGAAGAAGCTCATCGAGAATATATGCATATTCTTTGGGCATTGCCTTTCTGACCTTTGAACGGGTATATTTCGATGTGAGGAACTGGGCAAGACCGATCAGCTTTTCAAGAGTCGTCCTGTACCAGAGTTCCGAATTCTCATTATTTTCCTTTAATGCCGCAAGTTTTTCTTTTGGATAATATATGAGGGTGCAGAACTGCGCCTGTTCAGAAGCTGTAAGGCTGTCTCCGAAAACAAGCTTTACCTTTTCCTTGATGACTCCCGAGCAGTTATTTATGATATGTCTGAAAGCATCGTATTCGCCATGCGGGTCACTCATGAAATGCTCTGTTCCCTTTGGAAGATTAAGGATTGCCTGAAGATTGATGATCTCCGTTACCACCGAGCGGCGGTTTGGATATTGAAAGCCAAGAAGTGACAGATAGTCTGTTTTTTCAATGTTATTTGTGAACTCCATTTTATACCTCCTCTGTAAAACGTCATCCTTTACCCCCTTATGACGTTTCTTGTCATAAG
>CAJORC010000252.1 GCA_905236615.1 uncultured Lachnospiraceae bacterium | reverse complement strand
GTGTTCTTTGCATCTTCGGTTACACCCTGGAAAGTCTTGAACATAAGGTTGAACTGACGGATATCTGTAAAGTTGTGCTTTCCGCATGTAGGACATGCAATGGAATGCTCGTGGATGAAGTTCATCATCTCCTCATTTGACCATCCGTCTACGCTTGAACCCAGCTCGAAGTTGTTCTCACCTGCCCAGTCTTCGATCACTTTATCAGCTCTGAAACGCTCATGGCATTCTTTACAGTCGATAAGAGGATCAGAAAAGGACTTGATGTGACCTGATGCCACATAAGTCTGAGTATTCATAAGTATAGCGCAGTCTACACCGACATTGTACTTACTACCGGTAACAAATCTCTGCCACCATGCTTTCTTTACGTTGTTCTTGAGCTCTACACCAAGATTTCCGTAATCCCAGGTATTAGCCAGTCCGCCGTAAATCTCAGAACCGGGATAAATAAATCCGCGTCCCTTTGCCAATGTGACAATCTTGTCCATCGTTTTTTCCATTTTTGAAATCTCCTCGTAAAATATATTTGTAACTGATGTTTACATGCTTCAAAATCAATATACTATATAAGACTCTGTATCTCCGGCTGTTACGACCGCTGTTTTATCATCCAGCAGTTCCACTCCGGCGGATTTATCTTTTATCTTCGACGGAGCAATGACCGTTATATCCATATTCAGCGAAAGCTTTGTCCCGTCTCCGGTTTCACTTACCGTTACCGGTACGTTGTTAAAGTCGCTGTAGAACTCCGCACCCTTATATTCCATTATAAGTACTGCTTTATTATTTTTAACGGTAAGTTTTGAAAGCTTTACTGCATTAGCTTCCGAAGCTTTGCTGTTATAATCTGAAATCGTTTCGTCTATAAGCTTGCGCAGACCGTCTTCGCTGTATTCCTTTGTATCAAAGTCCTCATTGACTGTTTCTTTTATCTCACCGGATTTTGAAATTTTTATCGAATTTCCTGAAATTGTCGTCCCTGAAAAGGCTGAGCTTACAACACCGAAAAGATGTTTTCCTCCAAAGAAAAGAATAGCGGCAAAAGCGACTAAGATCAGTACAAACACCGTTCTAGCTACATACGCCTGAATTCTCCTTATTTTCTGCCTTTTACTCTTCCTTCTGCGCTTCACTTCTTCTTACCTCTGATAATCATGATAAAATCCCAACTCCAAAATATCATTATATATAACTCTTGTACTAATTTCAAGGCAAAATGTCATTCATAACCTCAAGGCTTTTGGAACGGAAACGGATAAATCTTCTTCTGTATATCCCCGCCGCATAAATCAGTTCGTCTTCGATGTCTTTTCTTAGTTTGAAGCTGTAAAGCTTCTCTGCCGTTGCCGAATATATATGGTTTATTGCATGGATGGTTCCGTCCTGAAGCTTTGGATCATTTAAGATTCCCGGAATTTCACCGTTTACTGCCAGTGCTTTTATCTCAAATACGGCCCTGACAAGTTTAAGGTCATATTTTTCGGAAACAAGTGCTCTGAGTGACTGGTATAAAAGCTTCAGCATTTCGATATCATCATTGTTTTCCCTTGTATAATACTCTGAAAGCTCCAGAAAATAAGAGCCAAGATAATAGGCTTCAAGATTGCCTCGAAGCCCTTCGAAATAGTTTATTATTTCCGCATCTCTGAGATTGTAAGCCGACCTGCCTTCACTCAGTGAAAAATTACCGAATGCAAAAGCCTCAGTTGCCGCCATAAAACGGTTGCCGCTCTTTCGAACGCCATGAGCAAATGCGGTAATTTTACCTCTGTCGGAAGTCAGGATAACAAGTCTCCTGTCGTATTCCGAATAGTCAACAGCTCTCAGGATAATACCTGTAAGCTTAACAGTCTCACTCATTTACTGATTATCCTTCTTGTTGTAACCAAAGAAACGCATCTGTTTTTCGTCATTTCTCCAGTCCTTTCTTACCTTTACCCATAACTTAAGCGTGACACGGCAATCCAGAAGTTTTTCAGCCTCGATCCTTGCACCCGTGCCTATCTTTTTCAGCATGGCTCCGCCTTTACCGATAACGATTCCTTTATGTGAATCCCTTTCACAGTAGATAGTGGCATCTATAAAATACATGCCCTTCTTTTCTTTCATGCTGTCAATCTCAACAGCAATTCCGTGAGGTACTTCTTCGGAAAGATTGCGGAGAGCCTGTTCGCGGATGAGCTCCGAAACAATATTGCGCTCCGTCTCATCTGTCACGGTATCTTCATCATAGAAGGGTTCACCGTAAGGCAACAGGCTGAATACGGCATTCAGAAGCTCGTCTTTTCCAATGCTGTGCTTTGCCGAAACAGGAATTATATTCTTAAATGCCATGATATCTTTATAGGCATCTATAACAGCCGGAATTTCAGCATTTTTTACCGTATCTGTCTTGTTGATAACTAATATTACCGGAACATTGGCTTTTTCAAGAACCTCAGCAATATAACGTTCACCGGCACCTATAAAGGTGGACGGTTCTACAAGCCAGAGTACGCAGTCAACTTCTTCGATAGTCTTTATCGCAGCCCTGTCCATGTATTCGCCCAGGGCATTTGCAGCCTTGTGGATACCCGGAGTATCCAGAAAAACGATCTGTCCTTCATCAGAAGTATATACCGTCTGCATTCTCTTTCTTGTAGTCTGCGGCTTTCTTGAAGTAATAGCAAGCTTCATGCCTATCAGATGGTTCATCAGTGTTGATTTTCCAACATTAGGCCGGCCAATGATAGTAACAAAACCGGCTCTTTTTTCCTGACTCAATAAAAAATCCTCCGTTGAATTTATGCTAAAGTTCTGGTTGTTTTGAAGAGAGCTTCTCCGCTGCGTATTTTTTCTTCGCTTCCAACGGCAACGATAATATCACTGTCCCTGATAACCGCAGCATACGGTGCAAGTGAGCGGATAGTCTCAACATTACACGAAAGAACTTCATCACGTTCTCTCTGAACATCTTCAAAATCATAATTGCCCAGATATGCAGAAAGGCTTCTAAGTCCCCTTGCTCTGGGATTTAACGGCGTATCCATATTGCTGATCGCGCCGATGACATATTTTGTCATATCTCTGTCCGATGCATCAAAATCCTTTAAGTAATCTGCTGCACCGTTAAATACATCAACTGTTTTGCTTAAGTGCGGATCTCTGTATGAAACCATATAAGCATCACCACTTCTGGTAAACGCGCTCATACAGCCGTAAGCTCCGCCTTTGACCCTGATATTCATCCATAAGTAATCATACCCCATCATGACCTGCAAAACTTTCAGGGCTCCTGTATATTTAAGTCCTTTAGCCTTGAAATTATCCGATTTTGCGACATACTGAACCTGGGATGCTGTCTTAAAGCCTTCTTTTTTATTCTCCGGTTCGAAAGTCCACTCATTTCTAAGGCCTGCTTCATCCGACAGATCTGACTTAAAGGCAGAAACCTTGTCGAATAAGCCTTCAAACACTTCTTTGGAACCGGTAAAGTCAATGATCAGATTATCTTTATGGAAAAGAATATCCTTTACTTTATTCAGCTTTTCAACAAGTTCATCATATTTTTCATCAAAATGTTCCGCATAATCACAGACACAGTCATAGAAGCTTATTCCGTTAACCTCGTCAATATATTTTGACGTCGGTGAAAAATATGACTCAGCTCTTGCAACCGCTGTCGAATGTCCGGCAGAGATCATCGAAGAAGCCATACGGCTTTTAAGCATCAGCAGAACTTCTTTGATCCTCTTTTTGTCATCAAATTTTGACTTAAAGAGAATTTCAGGAATGATCTTAAAGGCAAAATCAAGTTTATCTTCAAGATATTTTCCTCTTGCCTCGAAAGCTGAAATAAACTTTCCATCATCATGTACGTCAGAATAAGTGCAGATAGAAAAGCTTAATCCGCCGCTTTCCAAGTTGATCTCGTTATTAAGGTCACTGTAACTGTAATTTTCAGTATCTATCTGGCATAAAAGATTCTTATAAATACCGAGATAAGGCGTAAGTTCCTTCGAAATACCGTCAGTCTTGAACATCAGCGAAAGATATGCAATACCATTGGTAAAGATATCATGATGCAAAAAGAGATTGCCATCCTTATTCACCGGAGCGTTATTAAATGGCTCGGCTTCTTTTTCAATATCCTCTATTGCAAGCATAGGAATCGTTTCAAGCTCTTCCTGACTGCTGGGTTCATCCTGATATGCCTTGAGCGCTGCTGTTTCCTCTACTATCTTTGCAATCTCGGCATCTGACAGGGAATTCTTATATTCTTCAAGTTTTTTTGCAACTTCTGCATCATGCTTTTCAGTAAGTCCCTTTACCGGCTTCAGAATCACAAGCGAACAGAAGTCGTTATCAAGGAGATGCTTCTGAATGAGCTCTTCGAACCAGCCTTCGTCAACCTTTTTCTTAAGTTCCGCAAAAGTATCATTTTCCGCAATATGTATAAAAGGCTTATCAGAATCATAAAGCCAGCTGTCAAAGGACTGAAGGCCATACATAAGCCCCTTCGGATACTGGCCGAAATCAGCCTCACGATATCGGAACTCAAACGAATTTATGCCTGCACGAAGTGCCTTCTTGTCAATACCGTTTTTAACCTGCTCTTCAAGAACCTTCCTTATGACTTCAAGAAATCTGTCTTTCTGCTCATAGTCTGCTTTCCTTGCAATTACAGAAAAATACGGCTGGTAAACACCGTTATCATAACTTCCGTCAATATCAGCACCTATACCCTCGTCAAGAAGAGCCTGCATAAGCGGTGCACCCGGAACATCCAGAAGCGCATACTCAAGTATCTGAAAAGCAAGATAATTAAGCCTGTCGAGATTATCCCCGATAGACACATTCCATGAAAGGAAGGTATTCTTCTCTTCCGATTCATCGGCAGCGATAGAATACTCCTTTTCCAGAGTCTTCATTTTTTCAAAAGGCTTCTGTACCTTTATCGAACTGTCAATCTCAAGCCTGTCATATTCCGAAAGATATTCTTTATCAAGCCATTCAAGCTTCTCCGCCATATCACAATTACCGTAAAGATAAATATATGAATTTGACGGGTGGTAATACTTAGAATGCATTGAAAGGAATTTCTCATAAGTAAGACTCGGGATCACATCCGGATCTCCGCCTGACTCAACCGCATACTGGGTATCAGGATAGAGTGAATTCAGGATATATCTTGAAAGCACATCATCCGGTGATGAAAATGCACCTTTCATTTCGTTATATACAACACCGTTTATAGTTAATGGCGATTCGGCATTTTCCATTTCATAATGCCAGCCTTCCTGTCTGAATATCTGCTCACGGCTGTAGATATTCGGATGAAGAACCGCATCCATGTAAACATCCATAAGGTTCTGGAAATCCTTATCGTTTACCGATGCAACAGGATAAACCGTCTTATCCGGATAAGTCATCGCATTTAAGAAGGTATTCAGCGAACCCTTTGCAAGTTCAAGGAAAGGATCTTTTACCGGAAACTTCTTCGAACCGCAAAGCACCGAATGCTCAAGGATATGCGGTGTACCTGTGGAATCAAAAGGCGGTGTGCGGAATCCGATGGTAAAAACCTTGTTTTTATCATCATTTTCAAGCAGCATAACCTTTGCGCCTGTTTTTACATGCTCTAAAAGATATCCCACAGAATTTAAGTCCGGGATATCTTCTTTCTTTATAAGTCTGTATGTTTTTAATTCTTCTACTTTTCCCATATATTTCTCTCCGATCAGTTTTTATTTTACAAGTCCTTCTATCTTGCCGCCGGTGATTCTTATGGCTTCATAAATGTCTTCTATATCGATACCGGTTTCTTTGGCAAGTTCTTCCGAATTAACATCACGTCTAAGATCTTCCGACAATTCCTTTGCGGCTTTGCTGATGTTTTCAAGACGTTCAAGCACTTCGTCTATGCCGCTTCTGTCCTCACTGTCTCTTGCAATCGCTGCATCCATCGCATCCATGATGGTCTTTCCGATAAGTCCCTCAACTTCCTCGGCTTTTTCGACCGTTCCAAGAAGATCTACCGCCATCATAAGTCCGATATTTCCTTCTCCGATCAGATCTTCAAGAGGCATACCGTGATAAACGTAGAGTCTTGCGATATCCACAACATCAGACAGATGCATATTTATAAGCTTCTGCTTTGCGTCATCATCATCGTCCTCAATAGCAGCTCGGATTATCTCGGTCTTTTCTTCTTCCGCAAATTCAGGAAGCTCTGAAAGTTCTTCTAAGTAAAATTTAAGATAATTACCGTCAGTTTCATCAAGCGTCAATTCATCATCGCCGCTTCCGTCCCATTCTCCGAACTTTATATTTAAGCCCGTAAAATATTCCTTCGTAAGTCTTTTCTGTTCGTCGGTCAATTCCAAAGGCTTAAAAAAATCATCAAATGATTCTTCCGTAATATAATTATGATTTTCATGTGCCGCACGAACCGCAGCATCCAAAACTTTTTTATATTCTTTTGCGTCCATTAAATAAACTTTCCTTATTCTACGTGTTTATGTGTAAAGAGATGATCCTGACAGTACTCATAATTTCCGTTGCATTTGGAGCAAAAACGGAACTCAAGAGTCGGATCATCAAGCTCGGTTCTGCCGCAAACCGCGCACTTATGCTTTGAAATACCTCCTCCGCGAGACGTATAAGCCCTTGCACTCCTTTGTGCTGACGTTCTCCTGCCGAAAGATGCACTGCGCTGAAAACTTCCCGCCTTAGAACTCTTCAGATTGAAGGTAGACAGGTAGAATATCAGGAAATTAAGCAGTGAAACAACAATTATAACCTTTCCGTACCACGGGACATTTACAAGATGCCATGCGATATAAACAGCATCAAGTATTGCGATCCACTTTATCTTTATAGGGATCAGGAAATACAGCAATATCTGCATGTCCGGATAATTTGCCGCAAAAGCCAGAAAGATCGACATGTTGATATAATATGTAGTTACAAAAGTCGAAATCAGGAATCCGAAATTTGCGGGATCAAGTGAATATCCCATAATCGTAGCCGTACCGAACAGGTTTCCTATAAAATAAACCGCAAATGCACCTATTACGGTAAATAAGAGTCCCGAAAGCATGTAAACGTTATATCGGAAAGCTCCCCATGTTCTTTCAAGTGACGTTCCGATAGAATAATAAAATATGAGCATTATTATAGTAAAAATACTCAGATCCGACGGCGGCATCAGAATCCATGTAACAACTCTCCAGATTTGAAAATGATTTATCACATTATATGGATTCATGGAAACATAGCCCGTCAGTCCCATAAATTGCAATAAATATCCTATTATATATGTAATAATTATTATTCTCGTCAGATCGTGAATGGCATATCTGCCAAATTTTCTTTCCATTCTGTTAAGCATATTATCCAAGCCTGTAACCTCCAAATTATAAGATATCAAGGTCAAAATGACCATAATGAACTGCTTTATTCCTATGATAATCTTAAATCGCGCATAATATATATTTCAAAGACTAATCATAGCACATTTGTTCATTTTTGAAAAGCTTGATAAATTTCTAATCTCGTCGTATACTATGGAATGTTATCTTGAAATTTTGTTGCTTTTTTGAGGTTTATTACTTATGAAGTATTCACTGGGAATAGATATTGGTTCTACAACTGTTAAAGTTGCGCTCCTTGACGAGCATAAGAACAGAAAATATTCCGATTACAGACGTCATTATGCAAATATAAAGGAAACTCTTCGTGAGCTTTTAGAGGATGCATTTAAAGAGACAGGCGATGTGGATGTTGCCCCGGTCATTACCGGTTCAGGCGGACTTACTCTTGCCCAGTGTCTTAATATTCCTTTTGTTCAGGAAGTTGTTGCCGTATCCACTGCTCTTCAGGATTATGCGCCCAATACAGATGTTGCCATCGAGCTTGGCGGTGAAGATGCAAAGATCATATATTTCGAAGATGGAAATATCGAGCAGCGTATGAACGGTATCTGTGCCGGCGGTACAGGTTCTTTCATTGACCAGATGGCTTCTCTTCTTCATACTGACGCTTCCGGATTAAATGAATACGCTAAAAATTACCAGTCTTTATATACTATTGCTGCAAGATGCGGTGTTTTTGCAAAGAGTGATATACAGCCTCTTATCAATGAGGGTGCCGCAAAGGAAGACCTTGCTGCTTCAATCTTTCAGGCAGTAGTAAATCAGACTATTTCAGGACTTGCCTGCGGAAAACCCATCAGAGGACATGTTGCTTTCCTCGGCGGACCGCTTCATTTCCTTTCGGAATTAAAGAAGGCATTCATCAGGACCTTAAATCTTGATGCAGAGCACACTATAGCTCCGGATCACTCACACCTTTTTGCTGCGATCGGTTCTGCCCTCAATCACGAAGAGGAAACTGTTTCTTTAAGCTCTATCATCGAACAGCTTAAAGGAGATATCAAGATCGCATTCGAGGTTGCACGTATGGAGCCTCTTTTCGCTGACGAGGCTGAATATAAGGAGTTTAAGGAGCGTCATGCCAGACATAAGGTAGAATCAGCAGACCTTGCTTCTTACAAGGGAAATGCCTACCTCGGTATCGACGCAGGTTCAACCACTACAAAGTGTGCCCTTATTTCAGAAGAAGGAAAGCTCCTCTATTCGTTTTATTCGAGCAATAACGGCTCTCCGTTAAAAACTGCGATCAAATCAATAAAAGAAATCTATGAGCTTAAGCCCCATTCAGTGCGCATCGTTGGTGCATGCTCCACGGGATATGGTGAAGCTCTTATTAAATCTGCCCTTATGTTGGATGAAGGCGAAGTTGAGACAGTTGCACATTACTATGCAGCTTCTTTCTTCGAGCCCGAAGTTGACTGCATCCTCGATATCGGCGGACAGGATATGAAATGTATCAAGATAAAGAACCATTCTGTAGATTCCGTTCAGCTTAACGAGGCATGTTCTTCAGGATGCGGCTCCTTTATCGAGACTTTTGCAAAATCCCTGAATTTCTCAGTTGAAGACTTTGCATCCGAAGCTCTTTTTGCCGAGCATCCTATAGATCTCGGTACAAGATGTACTGTTTTCATGAATTCAAAGGTTAAACAGGCACAGAAGGAAGGCGCTGAGGTTTCGGATATCTCTGCCGGACTTGCCTATTCCGTTATAAAGAATGCTCTTTTCAAGGTTATCAAGGTTTCGGATGCTTCCGAGCTCGGTAAAAAGATCGTCGTTCAGGGCGGAACTTTCTATAACAACGCAGTACTCCGTTCTTTCGAGAAAATTGCTGACTGCGAGGCTGTAAGACCTGATATCGCAGGTATCATGGGTGCATTTGGTGCAGCCCTTATTGCACGCGAGCGCCACGAGGCCGGTACAGAGTCTACAATGCTCTCAATAAAGCAGATCAACGAGCTTGAATATACTACTTCAATGGCAAAATGTCAGGGCTGTACAAACCACTGCCGTCTGACCATCAACCGTTTCACCGGCGGACGTACCTTTATTTCAGGTAACCGCTGCGAAAAGGGTATCGGTAAGGCCAATGCCCATAAGGACATTCCTAATCTTTATGATTACAAGTATCACAGGATATTTGATTACGAACCTCTTCCGGCTGATGAAGCTCCCAGAGGAAAGATCGGTATCCCCAGAGTACTTAATATGTACGAGAATTACCCGTTCTGGTTTACATTCCTAACAGAGCTGGGTTACGAAGTTGTGCTTTCACCGCGCTCAACGCATGATATATATTCATTAGGTATTGAATCGATACCAAGTGAATCCGAGTGTTATCCTGCAAAGCTTGCACACGGACATATTTCATGGCTCATCAAGCACGGAATCAAAACAATATTCTATCCCTCGATCTTCTACGAAAGGGAAGAATTTAAGGATGCAGGAAATCATTATAACTGCCCTATTGTTACCTCTTATCCCGAAAATATCAAAAATAATGTGGACGAGATAACTGACGGACAGATTAATTTCATAAAACCCATGCTTTCGTTTGCATCACAGGATACTATTTATCCCAGACTAATCGAGGCTTTCCCCGATGTCCAGCCCTCACTTGTTATCAAGGCTGTTCAGAAAGCATGGAAGGAGCTTGCCGCTGCAAGACGTGATGTTCAGCGTCGCGGTGAGGAAACTCTCCGTTATATGCAGCAGAACAACAAGCGTGGTATCGTGCTTGCAGGCCGTCCTTATCATATTGATCCTGAGATCAACCACGGAATACCTGAGCTCATCACCCAGCATGATATCTGTGTTCTGACCGAGGATTCGATATCTCATCTCGGAACGATCGACAGAGAGCTCCGTGTAATGGACCAGTGGATGTATCATACAAGGCTTTATGCTGCCGCTGAATTTGTAAAGACAAGGGATGACCTTGACCTTATACAGCTTAATTCTTTCGGCTGCGGTCTTGATGCCGTTACAACAGATCAGGTTTATGAAATTCTTTCTTCATCAGGAAAGATTTATACCTGTCTGAAGATCGACGAAGTTAATAACCTCGGTGCCGCAAGGATCCGTGTACGTTCATTGCTCGCTGCACTTCGTGTAAAGGATAAAAAAGAGGAAAAACGAGAGATCAGATCTGCTGCATACAAGAGGGTTGTTTATACAGAAGAAATGCAGGCGCAGGGTTATACCATTCTTTGCCCCCAGATGTCACCTGTTCATTTCGACCTGATCGAAACAGTCTTCAAGAGTGCCGGATACAATCTTGTTATTCTTGATAACGACGGACGTGAAGCAGTTGATGTTGGTCTTAAATATGTTAACAACGATGCCTGCTACCCGTCACTTATGGTCATCGGACAGATAATGGACTCTCTGCTTTCCGGTAAATACGACCTTCACAAGACAGCTATCATTATGTCTCAGACAGGCGGCGGATGCAGAGCCACAAACTATATCGGATTTATCAGACGTGCTCTTGAAAAGGCAAATATGGATTATATTCCGGTTATTTCCTTAAACCTCGTAGGTCTGGAAAGCAATCCGGGATTCAAGGTTTCGCGTGAGCTTTTGATAAAGGCCATGTACGGTCTGACATTCGGTGATATATTCCTTCGCTGTATTCTCAGAATGAGACCTTACGAAAAGGTTAAGGGATCTGTAAATGCTGTACACGAGAAATGGCTTAAGGTATGTCAGGATTTCGTATCCGAAAAGAAGCCTTCGTTCTTTAAGTTCAGAAAGCTTTGCCGTGAGATCGTAAGAGACTTTGACAATATAGATATCGATGAAGATATGAGAAAGCCGCGTGTAGGTATTGTCGGCGAGATTCTTGTAAAGTTCATGCCTGCAGCAAACAATCATCTTTCGGATCTCTTAGAGTCTGAAGGTGCTGAACCTGTTGTACCTGACCTTATCGGTTTCCTGCTTTATTGTTTCTATAACCAGATTTATAAGGCTCAGAAACTCGGAACTTCTAAGAAGACTGCAAGAAATGCATGGCTCGGAATAAAGATAATGGAGTTTATGCGCGGTGCCGCAGCCGGAGAATTAAAGAAATCAAAGCATTTCGAAGCCCCGGCTCATATAGGAACTCTTGTTGATTATGCAAAGGATATCGTTGATATCGGTAACCAGACCGGTGAAGGATGGTTCCTGACCGGAGAAATGCTGGAACTTATACACAGCGGTGTCGGAAATATTGTCTGTGCCCAGCCTTTCGGCTGCCTGCCTAACCATGTAGTCGGAAAAGGTGTTATCAAGGCAATAAGGAAGAAGCATCCCGGTGCAAATATCGTCGCTATCGATTATGATCCCGGTGCTTCAGAAGTTAACCAGCTTAACAGGATCAAGCTTATGCTTTCAACAGCTAAAAAGAAGCTTAACGAAAAACAGGTTGATGAAAATGATTCAAATTCAACTCTGGTTCGTCCTGAAGAGTCATTTGTAAGATCTTGATTCATTTTATAAAAGAGAAAAAAGCGTTGTCTGTTTATTTTTCAGACAACGCTTTTCTTTATATCAGCAAGTTCTTCCTCTGTTAATTTCCTGTATTCTCCTTCTTTCAGGCTTTCGTCTAATTTTAGCGAACCCATTGTAAGCCTCTTTAAGTAAACAACTTCTTTGCCGCAGGCGTGAAACATTCTTTTTATCTCGTGGAATTTACCCTCATGAATAGTCACTATCGCTTCATTTTTTGAATCTGCCTTTATTTCAAGCTTTGCAGGTAGTGTGGTAAAATCTTCCAGTTCGATACCCTTTTCAAATGCAGCTGTATCATTTTCATCCAGATCTGCATCCACTCTTACAAAATAGCTTTTATCCACATGTTTATTCGGTGCCAGAAGTTCATGAGCCAGCTGTCCGTCATTTGTGATCAGCAGCAATCCAACGGTGTCTTTATCAAGACGGCCCACCGGGAAAAGGTCTTTTCTATGCCGGCAGTCTATGAGGTCTATTACCGTCTTCTGCTTTTTATCCATGCTCGCTGACAGAACTCCAGCAGGCTTATTAAGCATGAAATATTCAAATTCGGAATAAGTCAACTCTTCTCCGCAGTAAACGATTTTTTCATCCCCGTTAAGAGCCGTTGAAGGATCTTTGACTATTTCTCCGTTAACAGTTACCAGTCCTTTTCTTATATTTTTCTTTAATTCGCTCCTGCTCGCCATATCCATATCAGAAAGCAGTTTATCCAAACGCATTTTAATTCTTACCTCCTATATCGTGAGCAGAAATGCTCTTACCGGTGCACCGTCAAGTCCCGACAGTTTTATCGGTGCAGCTGAAAGATAGTATTCTCCGTCTTCCACTTCCTTAAGGTCAAGGTTTTCCAGTATTACCATATTTTTTCTAAGTAATTCGTAATGAATATCGAAATCGCCTACCGTATCAGCCTCGACACCTATCAGAAGTATTCCGATCTCATTTAAGTATTCCGCAGTCTCATGACTTATCACGCAGTTTCCTCTGAAAAGAAGCCTTTTCGAAGCAGCTGCGGAATAACTGCTCAATATATGTACTATTTTTTCCGGAGTTATTTCACCATTGATAGTTTCAACAATACATTTTCCGACGCAG
>CAJORC010000251.1 GCA_905236615.1 uncultured Lachnospiraceae bacterium | reverse complement strand
TTATCCCTTTTATATTTACATTAGGCAATTTAGCTATTTCAACCGCCGCTTCCGGCAATTCTTCGGAAGAAAAGCCGAATTTACTCTCTTCACCGGCAATATTTATCTCCAAAAGAATATCTGCGGTAACATCATGTTTCACAGCCTGCTTGCTTATCTCCTTAGCCAGAGAAACGGAATCAACGCCATGTATCAGAGTTACCTTACCGATAATATATTTAACCTTGTTCCTCTGAAGATGGCCTATCATATGCCAGCGTATGTCTTTGGGCAGCTTTTCTATCTTGTCCACAAGCTCCTGCACATAGTTCTCTCCAAAATCACGAATACCCTGATCGTATGCTTCCATTATCATTTCCGCCGGCTTGGTCTTACTTACGGCTACAAGTGTAACCTCATCACGTGACCTGCCTGCCTTATCACATGCGGATTTTATTTTCTCTTCAACTTTTTCAAGATTCTCAGCTACCAAAGACATTTTTCGCTCCTTTTAAACTATTTAAACATCAGGTCCTTATCTGCTACTCCGTCTCCGTTCAGTACAATATGATCATAAACATTCAGTCCGTACATCGTACCTGATTCAACGATTGAATATTCTTTGTTGGAATACAGAACATTTATCTTCCTGAAGTCCGCAAAACCGCTGTTTATATTGTAAACACCCGTAAGAGAGCTCTTGGTGCTTACAGTAAAGGTATCCTGCGAATCAGGCTTAACGATCACATCCCCGGCATTGAATATTTCGGTTCCGATATATAACTGTCCATCCATTTTATCGTATATTTCAGCTTCGACAAATTCAGTACTTTCGCCGCCGTTTTCCAGATAGCTTTTTCTTAAGAAACCATCCGCATCGGAATCTCCGCCCTTTGTTGCGTATTCTTCCGGTATCAGATAAAACTCCTTCTGGACAATCGAAGTATTCGGTATCTTAAAGCCAGTCTTCGCATCCGTGATCAGTTCTACATTTACAAAGCGGTCTGTTGCAAAGTTAACCATTGAATTCGTAAATGACAGCTGCAGATATTTGCCGTCCGAATTCGTAAGAATGGCCGCCTTTCCCCATATAGTATAGTCATTCTTCAGGAAATTCACCTTAACATATTCATCATCAGATATCTCATCTTCCCATGAATCATTCCATGGCATTACTATACTCCAGTTTTCTTCAGTTATAAGTTTAAATGCATTATCGCCCTTTGAAACAAGATCACCGTTTATAAGACTGTTTTTCTTGTAATTGTCATCCTCAAAAATGGCTGCTGTCACTTCAGATGCCTTTAAGTTTTCCAGTCCGTCAGTAGAATAACATAGTATTCCGCTTGTATCCGAATATCCAAGATCAACAGAATTTGTTACTTTATTTCCCGAAACTCCGGTCAGCATTTTCAGGATATTGGCATGGTTTATCTGCTCGATCGTTCCCTGAATATTGAATGCAAAATCATAAACGCTGTTGAATTTTGAGTCTGCAAAAGTGTTTTTATAATTCTGTATCTGGCTTTTAAGCTCTGAGAGGTCGCTCTCTTTTATATTCGAGCTTACACTCTGGCTTTCATTTATCTTAGAAGAAAGCTCTCCGCTCTCATCTATTGCATATACAAGCTCTCCTCCGGCAGCTCTCTCACCTTCACGCATATAATAATTAATATATCCTGCCGAATTTGCCGTATATGTCTTTTCTGTACGTACACAAACAGCCTTGGCTGTTGTATCAAGCGCAAGAGATCCAAGTTTAACCTCATATCCCGCAATATGTGTAGTACTCATATACGAGAAAAATATTATAAAAAGATAAACAGCAAGCGCAAGAAAGATCAGAACTCCAAAATTAAACTTTAAAAGTCCGGTACCGGGCATTTTAGTTATCTTTCTGTCTTTTGTACGCCGGCGCCTTTTATTTTTTCTTCTGCTCTCTGCCGTTCTGCTTTCTGCTTTTCTGTTCTCTGCCTTCCTGTTTTCTGCCTTCCTGCTCTCAGCCCGTCTTCTATTCTTTTTTCTGTATTTTTTATTATCTGAAGAGCGTCTCATCTGTCACCCTAACGAACCCCATCACATATTAACAAGGGCTGCCACTAAGGCAGCCCTAAATTTCTCTATATAAAAATAACAAATTTAAGCTCAAAGTGCAATAGAAACTTTTTCTTTAAGGTCGTCCGGAAGCTCTTTTTCACTGCCTGACAGACTAATAGTTACTTTAACGTTAAACTTTGAACTTATTGTATCCAGTTTTCGAAGGAAGTCAGATGAATTAGCGATATTCTCAAGAAATGAAACTTTCAAGAATCTGTCAATAAACAGTTCTTCCAAATCATGATCTGCAGAAATAATGCCGCTGACAAAGCCAACAAACTCATCAGCGTTGGTTATGTTATAGTCACTAACATTTACAAGACGGATTTTATTTTTAAGCTCATACATGTGCGAAAGGTCTCTGTCAACAAACTGAACATTTCCCTTTGCCTTTTCCACCGTCTCATTTACGCGCTCCAACAGAACTTTTGTCTTTCCTTTTCCCTTTTCCCCAACAATTAACTGAACCATTTCCTTGTCCTCCTTCGCCGTTTTTCATTATGAGTGTTTATAGACCAGCAACACTTTTTGTATGGTTATATTATACAATAGTACAGCTAAATGTACAAGGTTTTATGTGCAAAATAAGGTATACAATATTAATAATTGCATACCTTACTAAACAATCCACTATTTTATCAACTCCAGCATTGCCTTTGTTTTACCGTAAGTAGCATCGATGTTTTTTCCCTTCATTACACAGGAAATGTAAGAGTCTCCCTTTGTATCCTTTGAAAGCATAACAAGACATGCTCCTGCTGCCAGAGTTGTACCTGTCTTGCCGCCCATTACCGTAATATTTGTAGGTGCATAAATCTTTCCTGTGATAAAACGGTTTGTATTATCACAGCTAAAGTCGGCCGTAGTTCCGCTTGCATGCTTATACGAGGTCGTATAAGACGACATATTGATAATTTCCGTAAATTCCTCATACTTGCAGGCTGCATTAAACATAAGATACATGTCATAAGCAGTCGTATAATGCTTTTCATCATGCAGGCCGTGAGGATTGACAAAATGAGTATTTGTCGCGCCGAGTGCCTTTGCCTTGGCATTCATCATGTCCGCAAAACCCTCTACCGAGCCTCCGACGTTATCAGCTATCATTACAGCAACATCATTTGCTGAATAGATAAGCAGTATATGAAGAGCCTGATCCAGCGTCATCGTATCACCGACCTGAAGTCCGGCAACCTGTGCTCCATCCTCTGTGATCATGCAATTCATGTCAGCCGTAAGAATTTTATCCTTATCACAATTCTCCAACGCAACAAGTGCCGTCATGACCTTGGTCATACTGGCAGGATAGAGTTTTGCATGTGCATTTTTCGAATAAAGCACATCATTTTTATCTGAATTTACCAAAACAGCCGAAGCATATGAATTCTCACCCGTCGAAACTTCCTCTCCCGCGATCACGTCTTCACTGACAACAGCCAGATCAGAAGCAAATGATTCCGCTATATCGTTTGCATTGGAAGTTTCAAACCTGAATGCGCTCTGAGAATTATTTATATCAAAAGCATAATCAAACTGTTTCGAACCACATGCCGAAAGAAAAATCGGCATCACCATTAATACCGAGACAAGCTGACGCCGGCATAATTTATGCCATGTAAAAAACTTACTTATACATTTCACGCCACTCAAGGTCTCCTCTGTCAAGCGATTTGATCAACAGCTCAGCTGTTGCAAGGTTTGTTGCAAGCGGAATATTATGCACGTCGCAAAGCCTTACCACGTTATTAACATCCGGCTCATTTCTCTTCGGTGTAAGCGGATCACGCAGAAAGATAACAAGGTCTATCTGGTTATGCTCGATCTGTGCACCCAGCTGCTGCTCTCCTCCAAGATGACCGGCAAGAAATTTATGAATATTAAGGTTTGTTACTTCCTCTATCAGTCTTCCAGTCGTTCCAGTTGCATAAAGGTCATTCTTTGCAAGAATACCACGATATGCAATACAGAAATTCTGCATAAGTTTTTTCTTAGCGTCATGCGCTACAAGTCCGATATTCATATCCACCTCCAACGGATAATTTATGCTCTGAATACAAAGTAATTTTCTCTCATTTTCTGTAAGCCAACGTTCAAAACAACACCTAATTCCATGAAAATACAGACAAGCGATGTCATTCCATAGCTTATAAACGGCAACGGAAGACCGGTATTAGGCATAAGTCCCGTCGCAACCGCTATATTCATAAATGTCTGAAAGCCGATGTGAGCTGCCACACCGGCACAAACAAGTGTGCCTGACAAATCATCTGCCCCATATCCTATCTGTGCAATTCTCAGAATGATTGCCAGGGCAAGTATCACAATAGCCATAGAACCGACAAATCCCAGTTCTTCTCCCACTATAGCAAATATAAAGTCTGTCTGAGGCTCGGAAATAAAGTTGGCATTCTTTACGGATGCAACCTCATTATTCATATAGCCTTTTCCCGTTAACTGTCCTGAACCTATCGCAGTTATGGAGTTCTGCTGCTGATAAGCTTCCTGATTCGAATATTTTTCGGGGTTCAGCCATGCAAGAATTCTAACCTGCTGATAGCCTTTAATTATCTGCTGGTTTGGCTGGATAACAAGTACAAGACCTATTATCGCAACAGGAATCGTAACTGCCAGCACACCTCCGATAATCTTCCAGCTTAAACCTCCTATAAATAACATTGTAACAAAAATCAGGAATATAACAATACTGGTTGACAGATCCGGCTGGTCGTATACAAGATACCACGGTATCGAAAACAGTGCAAACAGTATCAGGATCACTGTAAATCTGCTGATCTTATCCTTAAATTTCATGATAAGCTTTGCAAAAAATAAAATCAACAAAAATTTTGTCGCCTCTGAAGGCTGAAACTGTATACCTGCAATAGATATCCATCTTTTGGCGTTATTTACTTCATTCCCGAAGAACTTAACCGATAAAAGAAGTACTATATTCAGTATATAAAATATCCAGTAAAAATTCAGTACCGTCTGATAATCAACCAGTGAAATTATCACCATTAATGTCACGCCGATACAGAGTCCTATGATCTGTCTCGGCTGAAAGGATAATTTGGCGCTTCCGATAATTATTATCCCATATATTGAAATTATCAGTGACAGAATAACAAGAAGAAAATCGTAATTCTTCAAATGATATTTTCTGGGCATTAGATCAATCTCCTATCTCCGCGCTGTCCGGAAGAACTGCAGTACCGGTTATGATATTATCCTTATCATCAAGCTTGAAGTAATACTTGAATACATCTCTTGATACTTCCGCTGCATTTGCAGAAGTGTATCCATATGCAATTCTTGTTGCTATGGATATCTCAGGCTTATCATACGGAGCAAATCCTATAAATAAAGCATGGTTTGGTCTTGTTTTTATCTGCTGAGCCGTTCCGGTCTTTCCTGCCGCAGTAATCGGGAAATCCTCAAAAGCATCATAATCGGCTACAACAGCCATTCTCATACCTTCGTGAACATTATCCCAGGTCGAACTTGCAACATCCACATAATTTCTCACACCGGGAGTAAAGTCCTGTATCAGACTTCCGTCTGAATCCGTAAGTTTATCAATAAGGCTTAAATTAAAGCATGTTCCTTCGTTGGCCACTGTTGTTACATACCTTGAAAGCCCTACAGTTGTATATGCATGGCTGCCCTGTCCGATTGCCGATCTTACGGCATCTTGTGTTGACATTACAGGCTCTGACTCGGTTATTTCTATTCCCGATTTAT
>CAJORC010000250.1 GCA_905236615.1 uncultured Lachnospiraceae bacterium | reverse complement strand
GCAACCCTGTAAGTATGCTCTATCTTCAGTCTTATTTTATCGTTACTGCTGTTATACAAAGAAGTATATGCTGCAAATTCCTTCTCAACGTGAACTCTGTCAATCTTCATATTTAGACTCCATAAATAAACTATCAAAAACGCATCAAGAGACATTATAGCACGCGATAAGAAAAAAGAATATTAAATCTTCATAAAGACAGCTCAGACTTCCGGCAAAGGTTTTTCCCTCATCCTGAAGTCGGTGTCATGATCGATGAGATAGAGCATCTTTTCCGCAATTTCAGGATCAAACTGTGTGCCTGAATTCCTTACGATCTCCTCTCTGACCATTTGCTGGGGCATGGCTGTCCTGTAACTTCTGTCAGATGTCATGGCATCATAGGCATCCGCCACGGCTATTATTCTTGCAATTTCAGGAATCTCTTTGCCTTTAAGTCCTTCAGGATATCCCTTTCCGTCATAACGTTCATGGTGATATTTGGCACCAATACTCAGGTATGGATATTCATTTACACTTGAAAGAATGTGCTTTCCCTTGACAGGGTGCTGTTTAATATCATCATACTCTTCATCAGTCAGCCGGTCATTCTTTCTGATTATCCCGTCATCGATCCCTATCTTTCCCACATCATGAAGCAATGCCACATAATATATCCGGTAACACTCGTCCTCATCCTTCCCCATAAGCCTCGCGATTTTTTCCGAATACTCGGCAACCCGGAGGGAATGACCATTCGTGTACCGGTCCTTCTCATCTATCGCACTGACCAGTGTTTTGGAAACCTGCTCAAAAAATCTCTTCTGAATTACATGCTGGCTCTTAAGATGATCGATCTCAACATCTTTCAAATGCTCTATCCGTCTGTTTCTGTTATATATCAGAACAAGTGTGATGATAAGTACCACAGAGGTAGCTGTTCCGGGAATACTCGTAATACTATGCTCAAAGATCACTCCCAGAAGCAGTTTTATAAATCGTATCAGAAAAATAAGCAGTGTGGTGTAGAAGCCTGTTTTCCCATAGAAGATCACCATTGAAATAACACAGATATTTGCAACAGAAGCCACAACTCCGGCAAATGCTGAAACCGGTGTGGGATGATCTCCTATCATCAGCATTTCCTGCGATCTTCCCACAAGATTCGTATAGCGGGCTATAAGCAGATAAGACGCAAGGAGCGCAACAAAACCCAGCCAGTATAATACCCGTTGAGCTGTATTTTTTTCCGTTTCTGCCTGCTTTATCATCATCCTCTTTCACCGTCTTCCTTATTCTTTCTTAATCCTACTAACATTATACTTTACACGGCAAATAAACAACAAGCTTTCACTCTTGCTTTTTTATATAATTTAATTAAATCTTTATGACGGATAACGTATAATGTAAGATAGGCATGTTCCTTCTGCCTGCACCTAGGGGGATACGACTATGCGTTCAATAAGAACAAGAATGACCGCAACAATTTTATGTGTGATATTTTTGGCCCTTGTGGTCGCTACATTACTCAGCACATTTTTTATACGAAGGACCGAAAGCAGGAAAACCGATCAGCTGCTCATGAAGCTCTGTGAGACGGGGGAGCAGAGTCTTGATTATTATTTCGACAGTGTTGAAAACTCTGTATTGAAGGTTACAACTTATGCAGAAGAAGATCTGAAAGGAACAGATGACGAAGAACTTGAGGCACATATGGAATTCCTAAGATAATGCTGTGGCCGGGTTGGTCACAGCATATCTGATTTAACCCTTCCACATGAATTGAAGCGCCTGAAAACCGGTAAATTTAATCCGGTTGTTGTCCATCATGAGCTTTCCATGCGCATTCAGTAAGCCGGGCATCGCTGAATACAGCCGTAAATGATGAATCCTCCGGAGAGCAGGCATACACTCCAAACCTTATTTTCCCTGCCCCTTCATGCATGTGGCAGACACGCATCTGTTTCCATCTGCTCCCGTCTTCTGAACATTCTATGCAGTAATCATCTTCCCTGCGGCTCAGACGGTACCAGATGCTTTTAACGCCTGCAGGGATTTCGGTGGTAGCCCAATCCGAGTATCCATGATTTGTCACAACACTTCCAAGGTGCTGAAACTCCTCATTTTCATACTCTACGGAACCCTTTAACCAATTGTCACTATCCAGATACATCACTATTCCGCATTGATCAAATCTGTGATGGCTTTCTTCAAATGAAGTCTTTACAACGAAGCTGAAATATTTTTCATCTGTTTCCATTTGGAACACCGGAGCATTATCATTACGAAAATGATAATAGGTCCTCTGCCACAGATCTGTATACGGCGATGTCGTAACCCTGAGAGAATCTCCGTCAATCAGATATTCCTTTGGCTCTCTTGTCCAGACAAAGTCTTCAAATCTCATGTTTCTTAACCTCCCCCATGCTTTTGTCAACCGTTCCAGATTCCATGCTGCATTTGCAGGACTTGTAGACGGCATACAGATTGCTTCACGCTTAATTCGATCTCTCGTATATTTATTAAAGAATTTCTCTGCTGTTTTACCATTTACGATTATTGTATGTATTTTCGCTGACGACAAAATCTCTGACAGATCATTTGCGGTCACATTTGTGATACTTGAATCCGAGGAACCTTCTATGTCACATGAATGGATCACATCCCAAAGTGCTATATGGTGCCTTTTTAATAAGTCCTTTTTTTCCGGTATGGTCTCAGGTATCTGTTCATGGAATATATTTGCGAGAACTTTCCAGAATCTGTTCTGGGGATGTCCATAAAAGAACATCTGCTCACGGGATTTCACTGACGGAAAGCTCCCAAGTATCAATATTTCCGAATCGCTGTCATACAGCGGCGGAAACGGATGCTCTATATGCTGCATTTTATTTTCCTCAATCCCTTTTGATCTCATCCTAACGCTACATCCAGTGCCATCATAAGTGTAAATCCCACTGCAAACATTACTACACCAACATTTGAGTGTTCCCCTTCCGACATTTCGGGGATCAGTTCCTCTACTACAACATACATCATCGCGCCTGCGGCAAAACTCAAAAGATACGGCATCGCCGGAACTATAAGACCGGCAGCAAGTATTGTAAGCAGCGTACCTACCGGTTCAACTGCTCCGGAAAGCACACCATACAGAAATGCTTTTCCCTTGTTTTTCTCTTCTGCTGCCAGCGGCATTGAAATGATAGCTCCTTCAGGGAAATTCTGGATAGCAATTCCGAGTGCCAGTGCCAAAGCGCCACTTGCTGAGATTGCAGCATTACCCGATATATATCCCGCGTAAACTACGCCAACAGCCATTCCTTCAGGGATATTATGAAGTGTTACCGCAAGTACCAGCATTGTCGTCTTTTTCAGATGAGCCTGCGGGCCCTCTGCTTTTTCCGCATTCATATGAAGATGTGGTATAGCAGAATCAAGAACCAGCAAAAATATAATTCCAAGCCAGAATCCGATGCCGGCCGGAAGGAAACTCAGTTTTCCAAGTCCTTCTGACTGATCCATTGCAGGGATGATGAGACTCCAGATTGACGCTGCGACCATAACTCCGCTGGCGAATCCGCCAAGAGCTTTCTGGACTTTTATTCCCAGTCCATTTTTCAAAAAGAATACGCAGGCTGACCCAAGAGCTGTCCCTGCAAATGGTATTATCAATCCCATCAGCACTTCCATATTCATATGTATTTACCTTCTTTCATGCTCAGATGCTGCTTTTGACCATTATAGCCTCAAGCTGTTTTCTTTTTTCGTACTGCACAGATCATAAGTATAGTGAACTACCCATCACGTGAACTACTCGGCAATTGAATTGCCGAGCATCTGATGCGCGTTGAAAATTTCAACGTAGGTTCAGGGTGCGTCCATAACACCAATACTGCTGTTTAGGCAGCTACTTTTATTACATAAGGTATTTTGATAGACATGGGATCCAGTTCCATGTCTATCTTATTTTTATCCAGATACAGACGTAGGATGTTATAAGCGCCCACACAGTCTGCGTTCCATGTATTTATCCCGTCCCTGTACAGACCTCTGCATACACGGTTAGACTTCACTGCATGTATTTTATCTACCTTTGGCATGAGAGGGCTTGTCTGACTTGAATACGCTTCGCTCTGTGTGGCAAGAGTGATACCTTCCAACGCCAGCTTATATTTCAGCATAATGTAGATTTTCCTGTAAGGGAGACTGTGTAGTTTCTGATTTGTAACTACTCCAAAGTTCTTATCCTTGCGTATATTTGTGATATCACCGATCACAACTGTGTTGATACTGTTACTGATGCAGTAGTTTACAATGGATCTTGTTACTTTATGCAGATAATCCAGAATTGCATTATTCTTCTTTTTGTACAGACGCAGCACATGCTTTGAGGTTTTCGGATATTTAACTTCTTTCTTCACCTGTATCATCGCCCACTGTCCCTGCACTCTTGCAATCTCTTTATTGTAATAATGGCATAATGAGAGATATTTTCTTCCGGCAATAAAAGTATTGCCGTCTGTATCATAGCAAGTCATAAGATTGTGCAGTCCCAGGTCAATAGACAGATATTTTCCATTATCATCTAATGCCTGAACGTCAGCTATTTCATAAATGACGATAACTTTGCAAAGTCCATTCTCAGGTGGATATATCTTTATCTGCTTAATGACATCAGTGTCCTTGAAAATCTTATTTTCAAGAAACAGGTATTTGTCACTGATACCATAATTCTCAGACATATAAGACATTAACTTCT
>CAJORC010000249.1 GCA_905236615.1 uncultured Lachnospiraceae bacterium | reverse complement strand
CTGCTGGCTTGTGTAATACTCCTCCAGCTTTTGAATCTCTGACTGAAATCTTTCATAGTCTTCGATCATCTTTTCCAGTGTGTCCAGGCGTTCAGTTGCCTTATTCAAAAGAGCTTCCATCTGAAGCAGTCTTTCTGTTATCATTTTATTCTCCGCTTTCCTAACCCGATTCACTCTCAGTAGATTTTTTCAATTTCTCCGGAAATCCCATACTGTTTCCTGAACAATTGCAGATAATTCTCATTACTTATCAGCATAATCTCTTCAAATGCGCCGGTATGGATATCCTGAAAGCCGGCAACCTGCTCACCATTGCAGATGCTTGCTTTGATCACCGGCTTTTGCGTTTCTTTATCATAAGTTTTCTTTTCTATCTTTTTCTTAAAGAACATAGAATCTTAACCCCATCAAACTTCGTAATGCTGCCTGCTGCTCAGATCTTCTTTCTTCAGATCAGAATCCAGATAGTCAAAAGACTCCGGCACAACCCTTATCAGATTCATGGGATGCGGCAGTTTCTTCATTGCCTTCATTGGAGCGAAAGGTGCCATTATTCCTGACTCCTCTTTTCTATTTCCCCGACTTTACCCATCACTTTTGGTTAGTCGGACCGAAGGCTCTTCTTATTTGCTTTTGATATAGTTATCAATATTCCATTCCAAATACAAAGGAATATTATATGTTTCAGTAGATTCGCAAATATTCTCAGCAAACGCACCTTTATATCTAACATACAGATCAGACTCTTCTAATATCGTCTTTACAGACACTTTTGATTTTGCCCGCAACAGTCCAATATCAGACATATATACCTTAAAATACGTTTTATCCGCAGCCCCTTCCAAAGGTATTTCCGGTTTTTCTACCAGCTCTGCTTTTATAAGCAATCCGGCATCCACCAGCCATTGCAAAGCGTCCTCTAATTCTGCGGAACGCTTTCCCTCTTTTACATGAGAAAAAACGAACTTATTATTCACTTTTGCCAATTGTACCGGAACAGAATCCCATATCCATCGAATCTTTGGTATATCCAAAAGCGGAGCATGTTTTGAAAAATCATCTGCATAATCATATAATATTTCGTTCTGCACTTCTTCTACTTCACTATAGTCTCTTCTACTATATAAGTCTTTCCACATTGTCTTACCCCGGTAAGAATCAGGGGTTTTCTGCGTGACTTATCTTTCCATTTTTCCAAGTCTTTTAATATTTCTCTATACATAGTGCCCCCAAAAGTCCTGTCTCTTTTGCAATAATTATAGCAAAAGTCCTATGACTTTTCAGTGATATATTTGCCCCGGCACAAAACTTTTCCTATTTCCCCATAACTATTCCGTTTTCTTTATTTCTTTCATTCCTTTTCGATACACTGTTGCTCCTCTGTCGTCTCAGATTTCTGACATTCCGCTTCCATGTCCCTGGACTCCGGTGATCACCATCTTTCCATCCTCTTTCACTTCCGTTTTGTAGCACATATCTGCATGAGTTCCTTATAGTTATTCAGTTCCTTCTGATATTCAGCTCTCTTTTCTGCCAGCTCAGAAAATTTTCCATTCTGAACAGGTTCACTTATAAGCAAAAAAATGCTAATCTTATACTATCAAATCCTATATGTATGTTGCAGAATTGTCTGATCCGCTGATTTCTGAAATCAAGGAGGAAATGCCCATGCTCAAAGATTTTGTAAAGGTCGAACTGCCTGATGAAAATGAGCTTAAGACAAAGCTCAAGGAAGAACGGGAACACCTCGCCGCATTCCAAATGAAGATCAAGGAGGCGTCACTTCCTGTAATGGTTATCTTTGAAGGCTGGAATGCAGCCGGAAAGGGTGCTATCATAGGAAAAGTTATCCGCAACATTGACCCAAGATTTTTCAAGGTTGCCACCATGGACAGGCAGCCAAGTGAAGAAGAGAAGAGATATCCATTCCTCTACAGATTTATCAGGGATATCCCTGAGGCGGGAAAGTTCCGCTTCTTTGATACCTGCTGGATGGAGGAAGTCGTTGATGAAGTGCTCGATGGCACGCTTGATGAGGTCAATTACAAAAAGAGGATCCATTCCATAAATGTGATCGAGCGACAGCTTTGCGATAACGGATATCTGGTCATCAAATTCTTTTTCCACATATCAAAAAAAGAACAGAAAAAACGTCTCGAAGCTCTCCGATCCGACAAAGATACCAAATGGCGGGTTGACGAGGCCGATCTTCTGCAGAACAAAAACTATGACAACTGTCTCGATATCTATGAGCGATATCTTGAAGATACCAATGAATCCCGAACTCCATGGTACATAATCGATGCAGCCGACAAAAAAATGGCTGAGCTTCAGGTGCTTCAATTCCTGAATCAGGGAATCGGCATAGCACTTACAAACCAGAAAATGAATGTTCCGATCCTTCAGAATACTTTCCCGATGGAGAAGATTCCAAAACTGTCAGATATTTCACTGGATGACAAATCCCTGACCGATGAGGAATATGATGAAAAACTTCGCAAGCTTCAGAAGGAGCTTAATGAGCTCGGAAACAAAGTCTATCGCAAAAAGATTCCTGTTATCATAGCTTATGAAGGATGGGACGCTGCCGGAAAGGGCGGAAACATCAAGAGGATAACCGCGGCGCTTGACCCGCGCGATTATGTTGTTGAGCCTATTGCCAGCCCTG
>CAJORC010000248.1 GCA_905236615.1 uncultured Lachnospiraceae bacterium | reverse complement strand
CTTTAATGTATATTTCTTTACTAACGAAATACCCATGTTCTTTGTGGTTGAGTCTATATAAGGCTCCGTATTTGACCAGCCTTCTTTCTCCCACGCCTGCTTGTACCACGGGCGCTGGGTCGGCTTCCAGCTCTCATCAAGTCTCTGATGATTTGAGAGCACATAGGAATCATCTTCAAAGCTTATAGTGATAAGGAAATTCTTTTCACTCTCGGCAAATACTGTCTCTTCAAGGAATTTGAAAAGGCTTTCCTGCGATTCAAACTCAGCAGACTCGAGTATCTCTATGTATTTGTCATACTTGGCCTCTATCGCCTCATATTCAAGGGCAAGGCTCTTGGCATTTACAGTACTCTCAGCCTTCAGGTCATTAAATGTAAGCTTTGTTATACTTTTCTTTGCCTGACTTGTAAGAAAGAATATGATAAAAACAATTCCTATGACCGTAACAGGCAGTAAAATTGAAAGGAGTACACGGCTTATGCTCTTCTTCAGCTTTTTATCATTCATTAATTATCCCTCGGCATTCTAGAGCTTTTCAATTGGTTCATCTGACAGATCCGCAAAACCGTTTTTATAAAGGCTCTGTATGATATCGAGCGCCCTCTGTCCGGACTCTTCGATCGAGATGCTGTCCTTGTATATCACAGTAAGGTGATCTCCCGTAGGATAAAGGACAAAATTCATCTGTGTTCCGACAATCTTACCACCGCCAAGATCCATAGGCTTTACTTCTGCACTTGCTACTTCCCTGACTTCACCTGTTTCAAATAATACCCTCATGAAAGATACCTCCTGATCGTAAAATGATTTTTCTTTACAACTAATTATACATTATGTGTTAAACGGTCATGGTTTTTATTAGAATACAATCAGTCTGTGATTTTTTAAATTTTTATAAAATTATCCCCCGCTGTATTAATTATTTTATTATATTAGCCGATAAAAAGATGAGGACATATATTATGTTCATTTGAACAGGGATGTTGATTATTTTGGACAAGGAGGTTAAATATGAGTTCTGTATCAGATGCACTGAGCAGCATGATGGGCAACAATCAGGTTAATGATGCTGCAAAAACTAAAAAGACAACGCAGAAGACAACCAAAGAATACGGAAAGACTTTCGGCGATGTGGAGCTTAGCGACAAAGCGAAGGACTACTACAAGGAACTCCGTCAGAAGTATTCCGATATGGATTTTGTCATTGTAAGCAAAGACAAGAAAGAAGAAGCAAAGGCCAATCTGCAGAATTTCGGAAATGCCAATAAGATGGTTGTTGTAATAGGCGAAGACGAAGTTGAAGCTATGGCTAATGACCAGAGCATGCGCAACAAGTATGAAGGCATTATAGAGATGGCCCGTCAGGCTTCTTCTACCCTCGGCAAGGCTGCCGAAGGCAACTCGGATATCATTTCTTACGGCATAACTACTGACAAGGACGGAAACACAAGCTTCTTCGCTGTTATGAACAAAGCAAACCAGTCTGCTTCCGAAAAAACCGCCGAGATCCGTGAGAAGCGTAAGGAACGCGAAAAGGAAGCCGAGAAGATCGAAGAAAGAAGATCTGCCAAAACAGAAGCTGAAGAAAAACGCAGAGTTTCCAAAGAGGACACTGAGGTTCTTACATCAAGCACACTGGAAGGACTTCTTAAAAAGATCAACGATTTCACCATTCAGAAACGCACTGCAAATGTTGAAACAGATGAAGAAAAGATGTTAGGAAGATCGATCGACTTTAGTATTTGATCTACTAAAGGTCAAAAAATCCCCGGATGAAGATTTCATCCGGGGATTTTAATGTTTAGTTTAATTATTACTTACTTGTTCTAACCTTAAGATCCTTAACTACTGCGTAGTTGTCATCATTGATTGTGAGAACACCGTTTGTAATGCTTACATTCTTCTTCTTGATCTGCTTGTAAGAAATCTTGTACTTACCAACATATCCGGGATAGAATGAGTCATGGTCAGTAGGCTTAACCTTTGCAGTTGAACCATTTGCAAGACGAACAGTTTCAGCAACCTCTTTTACTTCAATAGTATAAGCACGTCCCTTGCTGTCCACTGCTATAGTATGCT
>CAJORC010000247.1 GCA_905236615.1 uncultured Lachnospiraceae bacterium | reverse complement strand
TAATTTACTATATTTTTTGAGTTACTGGTATAAAAATGGAATCCTACATATTTTTCATAGGATTCCGTAAAGTGAATGACATTGGTTCACACCTTGCAGGTGTTCACAGTAACTGGATTTGCCCATTTTAAGATTGCCTTCGGCAATGGGGCAAATCCATATTTCCTGCTTTATACATTCTTACGCTCAGCGCAGCAAGTGCGCAGAGCTGTGTGAACAGTAACAAAAGGACTGCTCTTCAGCAGTCCCATAAAAATCATTATTTTGCTGATGCAAAATAAGCATCTATTCCATTTGCAATTCCTGTTGCCATAAGTGTCCTGTAATTATCAGTCGACATGTTCAGGTCTTCGGTGGGGTTTGTCATAAATCCCATTTCAAGGATAGTAACCGGAACCTGACTCCAGTTTATTCCGCTCATTGTATCATTGAGCTGCACCCCGCTGTTCTTCTGTCCGGTTGCTGCACACTGTCCGTTAACAACTGCCGCCGATAAAGCCTGACTTGAAGCAGCTATCTTAGCACAATAAGGATTTGCTGCGGTCGGTGCAAGTGCAAGCACTCCTGAAGCTGCCGGTGAAGCTACTCCGTTTGCATGAAGTCTTATAAATGCATTTGCTCCGGCATTATTTGCGATCTGTGCTCTCTCTGCATTGCTGATATTTACATCCTGACTCGTACGGCACATAACTACCGTATATCCTCTCGATGTAAGGATTGCCTGAAGCTTAAGTGCCACTGCAAGTGTAAGCTCTGACTCGGCTATTCCGGTAGTTGTTCCGTGAGTACCTCCGGCAACCTTTGCCTTTACCGCTGTAGCTCCGGGGCCGATTGGCTCTGTTGCGGAATTTCCCCTGAGCTGATGTCCCGCATCGATACAGACGATCTTTCCGTTTCCTGTTACAGCTGTTGCTTCGGCTGCTGAAACTCCGGTAACCGGAAGCACGATCATAATTGCTGCAAGAAGTGCAGCTGTTATCTTCTTAAATCTCATTTTCTCCACTCTCCTTTTTTACATTATTTATCTAAAGATTTCATTGCCTCGGAAAAATAACCCTCAGCACTGTAGCTGTCTTTTCTTGCCGCAACTGTTCCACCGTTAAGGATAGCCTGTATCTTTGTTGCCACAAGATCAAGCGCAACGTCATTCTTTCCGCTGTTGGTCACGACGTCAGCATACATCTTTGTAGGCTCAACATAAAGATAATGCATGGGCTTTACCGTCTTTAAATACTGATCGATAATGTTTTCTATATCTCTTCCGCGTTCTTTCGTATCTCTCTGAACACGGCGGAGAATCCTTTCGTCCGCATCGGCATCAACGAAGATCCTGATATCCATAAGGCTTCTCAGCTTGTCATCTGCAAGCACAAGAATACCTTCAAGAAGTATGATCTTGCTCGGATGCACCTCGACCACTTCCTCGGAACGGTTATGCTTTGTATAATCATATACCGGACAATGTATTGTATGACCGTTCTTTAATTCACGCAGATGCTCTATGAGCAGGTCTGTTTCAAAAGCAGACGGGTGATCGTAATTGATCTTTTTTCTCTCTTCAAACGGCAGTTCATCATGCGCCCTGTAATAATTGTCATGATAAAGTACCGTGACACTGTCACCGAACATTTCTTTCAAACGGTTGGTAAAAGTCGATTTTCCCGATCCTGTTCCCCCCGCTATACCGATAACTATAGGTCTCTCATTATTATTTTCCTGCATATATTCATCCTTAAAAAACAAAATTCAAAATATCACTACAATAAAAATTATATCGGTGACCTTTAACGGTGTCAACCTAATATGACTTTCCTCTTTAACTGCTATCTCCATAATTTCAATCCACGCTCCCAAGAAGGGAGCGACAGCAAAAATCCACATATATAATAATATTTTCTGTAGATTTCTGTATAAACACTATAAAAGAACGATGATAATTGCTTAAACTATATCCTTTTCTACAAAATCATCCATTCTAAATTATAGAATTTTTCCTATTCGTTGGTGCGAACGCCTTAGAACATTCATGTCAGCTTCAATTTCGCATCATATTATCAATGTCCCCTCCTGTTCTATAGGAGTTTTTGCACCAAAGTGTTCAATCTTGTTCTCATAATTATTTCCCAAATAATAG
>CAJORC010000246.1 GCA_905236615.1 uncultured Lachnospiraceae bacterium | reverse complement strand
CATTCTGCAATGCAGGGATGGATATTCTGGGGCCTGACAGTATGATAGCTTTCAGAGGTGCGGTATTCCTTATGACCATAACCATGCTTCTTATCATTCTTGGCGGAATCGGCTTCGTTGTCTGGTTCGATTTTATCGATGGTATAAAAAACGGTATCCGCTATCGACTGGGTCCCATAGTAGCATACCGTCACCTTCCCGAACATACAAGACTTGTCCTACTGGTCACAGCTGTACTTCTGATCTGCGGCACTACAGGCATTTTTGCTGCAGAATACAGCAATCCGGAAACAATAGGAAATATGGATCTTTCTGACAAACTGCTCAACAGCCTGTTCCAGTCTGTCACTTTCAGAACTGCAGGATTTGCATCTGTCCCTCAGGAGAATCTCACAGAGATTTCCTGTATCATCGGATATATACTTATGTTTATTGGAGGTTCCCCTGTCGGAACCGCCGGCGGCGTCAAGACCGTAACCGCATTTTTGGTTGTTATGAATGCACTCTCTTATATCAACGGCAAAAAAGAAAATGTTATATTTCACCGCAGCGTATCAAATGAAATGATGCGAAAGGCTGCTGCCGTTGTCATGGTCAGTGCTTCCGTAGTATTTACCATGACAATAATTCTGATGACCGGCTGCAAAATCGGATTAACGGATGCCCTGTTCGAGATAATGAGTTCTCTTGGAACAGTAGGACTGACCAGAGCTATTACACCCAACCTTAATTCTTACGGAAAGTCAGTTGTCATTGTTGCCATGTATCTTGGAAGGATAGGCCCCATATCCATGGCATGTTTCTTTGCCCGAAATGCAGGAATGAAAAATAAAATAAGCCATTCAGCGGCAGAAGCCTTGCTGAAAATCTTTATAAAATGGGTGCAGACGTGCTTGCTGTAGATAAAAATGAGAATATTATCAATGATTTTGCCGGGAAATGCACTTCTGTCGTATGCGCAGATCTTGAGAATGAAGATGAAGTTGAAATACTCGGACTAAAAAACATGGACATCGTTGTTTCCGCTACAGGCAAGAATCTGGCAGCAGCCATCATGACCGTTGCCGTAGCTAAAGAACAAGGCGTTCCTCTGATAGTCGCAAAATCATCCTCTGACAGAATGTCCTCAATTCTACTTAAAATCGGTGTCGACAAGATTCTCGATCCCGAAGGAGAAGGTGGAATGCGCTCCGCAAGGATCCTGCTCTCCTCCTCCTTCAAAGACTTTCTTGAAATCGATGACAACATGTACGTTGTTGAAATGGATGCCCGGAAAGAATGGATCGGTAAGAACCTTATAGAACTCGAACTCCGTAAAAAATTCAGAATGAACGTCATTGCAGTCAAAGAAAAAGGCCATAAATGGTGCTTTGGCGATCCCAAAGATATTATAAAAGAGAACGAAACTCTGTTGATAGCCTTGGAAAAAAAGGAACTTAGTAAATGGAAATAAACAGTATTAATTTATACTACTGATATACTGCGTTACTTTTTCCATAATATCAGCCAGATTTCGAACATCAGTAACTACAGAGCCGGTCTCCAATGAATGATTGGCTCTGTCGACTACAAAGATATCCATTTCCAGCTCCCTGCACTTTTTCTCTGCCAGACCTGTATCACACCACGGATCTGAATTACCGTTAAAAACAATCCCGCTTCCTTTTTTCAAGAAAGCAAACGTATCCGGAACCGGAGTAAAAACAACATGTCCGGCATTAATGTCATGCGTTTTGTCATAATATGCAGCAACAGCAGTTCCAATACTTTTTCCTATAAATATAATCCGATCATATTCATCAGTTTTTACAGATGACAACTGCGTTTCCACCTGCTTTACAGCAAGCCTGAACGCTTCTTCCATCTTATCCCTGTTACCTTTAATTTCCGATGCCTTAAAAGGAAACTCATAACTTACCTCAACCGGATCGTAGCCTGACTCCTTTGCAAGTTTCTTTGCATAATATAAAAGCGGCTTGTCAGTATGATAGCCTATTCCCGGAAAAATCACAGCTATTCCCTTATTCTTCATGTCTTGTCCCTCTGAAAGCTTTCAAGCATTTCTTCAAGTTCTAAATATCTTGAGATTTTTTCATCAAGAGCCTTGTCAGTTGCTTCTTTTTCTGCAGTAAGTTCATTTAATTTTATAAAATCGGTCGCATTTTCTGCAATCTGCTTTTCCAGTTCATCTGATCTCGTCTGAAGTTCATCGATCTCAGCCTCTATTGAGTCATACTCTTTCTGTTCATTATAGGAAAAACGGGTTTTTTTACGTTCCTTATTGTAACTGCCCTTTTTATTATCTGTATTTTTTTCCTTATCTGTTTTTCCTGTACTCTCAATTTTCGGATGTCTTTCCCTGTAGCTCTCATAATTTCCGGGAATCCGTTCTATTATCCCGTTTCCTTCAAATGAGAAAATACTTGTGGCAATTCTGTCAAGAAAATATCTGTCATGAGAAACTGCGATTATTATACCTGTGAAACCGTCAAGATAATCTTCAAGTATCTGTAATGTCTGTATATCAAGATCATTGGTCGGCTCATCCAAAATAAGAACATTCGGGGATGACATAAGCACATTCAGCAGATAAAGCCTGCGCCTCTCCCCTCCCGACAGCTTTGATATCAGTGTATACTGGGCATCCGCATTAAACAGGAAATTCTCACACATCTGAGAAGCAGATACAAGTCCGTTTTCAGTCCTTATATATTCAGCAGTTTCCTTGATGTAATCGATAACCCTCATATTTTCATCAAGACTTTCATTTTCCTGACTGAAATAACCGAATTTGACAGTCTGCCCTGCTTCTATATAACCGGAATCAGGTTCTGTAAGACCGAGCAGAATTTTTATAAGAGTTGATTTTCCGCATCCATTAGGTCCGATTATCCCAATCCTGTCGTCTCTCAGGAAGTTATAGCTAAAACCGGATATTAATCTTCTGTCTCCGTAACTCTTTGATATATCATGAAGCTCAACTGTCTTTCCGCCAAGTCTTGTCACTGCGGAACTCATCTTAAGCTGTTCATCCTCTACAGGCTTTTCCCGGTCACGCAGAGCTTCAAAACGCTGTATATGTGCCTTCTGTTTTGTGGATCTCGCTCTTGCTGCCCTTTGCATCCACTCAAGGTCTTTCCTGTAAAGTGCTGCCATTTTCCTCTCGGCAGCCTTTTCATAGTCAAGTCTCTGCTGTTTCAGCATAAGGTAACCCGAATACTTTTCGTCATAGCGATATATCCTTGATCTGTCTATTTCCAGAATGCTGTTGCATACGCTGTCGAGGAAATATCTGTCATGGGTTACAAGCATCAGAGTGCCCCTGTATGATTTCAGATAGTTCTCAAGCCATTCTGTCATTTCAATATCAAGATGGTTCGTAGGCTCATCCAGTATTAAAAAATCGCATGGTGAAAGAATTGCCGCAACAAGTGCTGCACGTTTCTTCTGACCTCCCGAAAGAAGTCCCGGACTCATTTCAGCATCCGTTATCCCAAATTTTGCCAGTGTTGCTTTTACTTCACCGCTTGTATTTTCATTCACAAGCTCACCGTACGCCATACGGGAAACATTCTCCAAAATGCCTTTATTCTCATCAAATACAGGATTTTGTGCCAAAGAGGCTATTTTCAAGCCGTTTGATGTGATTATCTCACCGTCATCAGCCTCCATTTCCAGAGATGCCAATGACAGAAATGTGCTTTTCCCGGCTCCGTTGATACCTACGATACCGACTTTCTCGCCTTCCTCTATCCCGAAGCTCACCTTATCAAATATCAGTTTGTTGCCAAGTGTTTTACTTACATTTTCGAAATTCAATATACTCATAATGAGTTTAAGTTTAATGCAAAAAATCGTCCGATGCAAGCAAAAATACCGCATTCTCTAAATGCTGTCCGCTTCTGCTGCATAGTAAGGAACAACTATATATTCACCGCTGTGGATCTTGCAGTCATCAGTTAAATAATTCATATGTCTTACTTCATCAATATATTCATTAATGCTTTTATATTCCGGAGACATATATTTATTGGCAATATCTGTAACCGTATCCCCCTGTACGACCAGAATGCTTTTATAAAACTTGGTCATAGGAACACTCTCTCCTGCAGATACTTTACAGTTAAAACTTCTGAACATAAAAAATACAAGCAGAAAAACAAATACTTTTATAAACATTCTTCTTTTCTTCTCAGCTATTGCTCTTCTTCTCATATCATCCTCCATACAATCACGTGTTCGTGAACATTTGTTGTGAACAACCGTTCTGAGGTGATTATAGCGAACAGATATTCTTTTGTCAATAATTTTCGAATAAATTTTCGGAACAAATTTTCTGAATAAACGTTTGCTTTTTGTTCGAAATGTGATATAGTATTAAAAGAATGACTTTAAGCTGATTATTAACCTAATTACTATATTTATGGAGGATTCATATGTCACGACCAAAGCTTAGCGAAAAGCAATCAGAAATACTTGAATATATTAAAACCCAGATTCTTGACAGGGGATTTCCGCCTTCAGTCCGCGAGATCTGTCAGGCTGTAGATCTGAAATCTACCTCATCCGTTCATGCTCATCTTGCCACTCTCGAAAAGAACGGATATATAAGGCGTGACCAGACAAAGCCCCGTGCGATCGAGATTCTTGATGACGGCTTTGAAATGATAAGGAAAGAAATGACAAGTATTCCTGTTATCGGTACTGTAGCTGCCGGTCAGCCTATACTTGCAACACAGAACATAGACGGATATTTTCCCATTCCAACCGAAATGCTTCCGAAAAACATTGGCTCTTCAGACGCTTTTGTTCTTAAGGTTCACGGAAACAGTATGATAAATATGGGTATAATGGACGGTGATCAGATTTTCGTCAGAGCAACAAACACCGCTGAAAACGGGGATACCGTCGTTGCCCTCGTAGATGACAGTGCAACTGTTAAGACTTTTTATAAAGAAAACGGTCATATCCGTCTTCAGCCTCAGAATGACAGCATGGATCCCATCATTGTTGACGACTGCCAGATTCTGGGCAAGGTCTTTGCTGTATTCAGACTATACGGCAATAACTAATTTAGTATATTTCAGGACATTATAAGAGGAGCGGGACTTTCGTCCCGCTCCTTATTTAATCTTTTATGCTGTTTCTTCAGCAGATACCTCAGTGCTGATTCCCGATCCTTCATTTTTAAGAGCTTCTTCATGCTCCTTCTGGATATCGGGCCATGCAGAGAGCATTGGCTTAATTTCCATGCCTCTGACCTTTCTATCTACATAGTTCTTTGTGATCTTGTAAATTACCGGTGTAAGAGATATTACTCCGATAAGGTTGGGGATCATCATCATACCGTTGAACGTATCAGCAAGATCCCATGCAAGGTTATCACCCATTACAGCTCCGCCAAAAATGGCAAGCACATAGATAACACTGTAGACAACTGTTGATTTTTCTCCGAAAATGAACTCACATGCCTTCTTTCCGTAATGGCTCCATCCCAGAACAGTTGAGTAAGCAAAAAGCATTATCGAGATTGCTATGAACGCTCCGCCGATCTTTCCAAAGTGCATTGTAAATACTGCCGAAACCAGATTTGCCCTGCTAAGCTCAATTCCGCCCCAGGAGGCAGCAACTGCTCCGCTGTTGAGGTCAACAAGTCCTGAGCCGAGTACTGAGATTGCGGTAAGCGTGCAGACAACGATCGTATCGGCAAATACTTCAAAAATTCCCCACATACCCTGCTTAACGGGCTCTTTAACGTTTGAGTTTGAATGAACCATAACCGATGAACCAAGTCCTGCTTCATTTGAGAATACACCTCTCTTCATTCCCTGTTCGATAGCAAGCTTTATACCATATCCGACAATACCGCCGCCTACTGCTCCCAGACCGAAGGCTCCCCTGAATATTGCTGCAAATATCGCACCACGGCTTGAAATATCCATTATAGTGATTATAACAGTACCAAGTATGTAGATCGCAACCATCAGCGGAACTACCTTTTCGGTAACAGATGCTATTCTCTTCAGTCCACCGAGGATAACAAGTGCTGAGAATGCCATTACTATGATACCTGTGATCCAGGTCGGAACACCAAACACACTTTCCATATTTCCGGAAATTGAGTTAACCTGTGTCATGTTTCCGATTCCGAATGATGCAAGGAAACAGAAGCTTGCAAACAATACAGCTAATACTCCGCCGATAACTTTACAGTTCTTATAGCTTCCAAGGCCGTCACGAAGGTAGTACATTGCACCTCCGCACCACTCGCCCTTTCTGTTCTTACGTCTGTAGAATATTCCGAGTACGTTTTCTGAGAAGTTTGTCATCATTCCAAAGAATGCGATTACCCACATCCAGAAAACAGCTCCCGGACCACCGGTCATTATCGCACCGGATACACCTACGATATTACCTGTTCCAACAGTTGCAGCAAGTGCCGTACAAAGAGACTGGAACTGACTTATTGATTTATCACTTGTATGTCCGATAACATTTTTATCCTGAAAGATCGCACCTATTGTATTTTTAAGCCAGTGCCTGAAATGTGAGATCTGAAAGAACTTAGTTACAACTGTCATCAGGACTCCTACAAATGCCAGCAGTATAAGTGCCGGCCAGCCCCATACGATACCATTTACCATTCCGTTTACACTCGTGATCACATCTACCATAAATTCCGCCTTTCTCCTTTATAAAACAAAGTTTTATTTCTGACTAAACGATGTCGGATGTCCGTTTTTACATCGCCGTTGCAGGTTCCACATGCTTTTTTTACGCTGTCTTCAAATGTCTGAGTTCTGTTGCAGCAATGATTTCTTTGTAAAGGTTACTTCTGAGTAATTCAAAAAGTTCCGGATCTTTACCGCCGACTTTCTTTCCGTCAAGTTCCCCTACCCTGAGGCAGACATTTGACGATGAAGTAACGATGATTTCATCTGCATTCTTAAGATCATCGATATAATAATGACTTTCGCTAACTGCTATTCCAAGCCTTTTGCACATTCTGATAAGATGTGCCCTTGCAATTCCCGGCAGGATAAATTCATCTGTAGGAGCTGTTATAAGTTTTCCATCCTTTAATATATGGCAGTTACTGTGTGCACACTCGGTAACACGTCCATCATGCCTGTAAAGTATTGACTCATCACAACCCGCTTTCTCCGCTCGCTCTGCGTAAAGTACAGACGGCAGAAGATTCAGGGTCTT
>CAJORC010000245.1 GCA_905236615.1 uncultured Lachnospiraceae bacterium | reverse complement strand
TGCAAAAAAAGTCCTTTCAACGGGGGGCTGCGATTTACTTATCCTTGATGAATTTCTGGGACTTTTCGATAATGATATCCTTACTTTGGATGATTTTCATGAATTACTTGAGGCAAAAGGCGAAGATGTCGGAATAATTATGACAGGCATAAATGCCGGCGAAGAAATATGCAAATCTGCCGGAGAAATCACTAAGCTTGAAACGGTGAAGTTTCTGAAAGGAGAGTCAGATGTCAGTTTTTAAGGGAGCAGGAGTAGCTATAGTTACACCTTTTTTACCGAATGGAGATGTGAACTACGATAAGCTTGCAGAGATTATCGAGGTTCAGATAAATAACGGTACGGATGCTATAGTAATATGCGGAACAACAGGTGAGTCAGCGTGTCTTACAGAAGATGAACACCTTGACTGTATAAGGTTTACGGTAAAGCAGGTAAAGGGAAGAGTACCGGTTATTGCAGGTGCCGGTTCAAACTGCACAAGAACAGCTGTATATCTTTCTGAAGAAGCTGAGAAGGCAGGAGCTGATGCACTTCTTCTTGTTTCACCTTATTACAACAAAACTACACAGGCAGGTCTTATTGACCACTATACTACTGTTGCCAATTCTGTAAAGATTCCGGTTATTCTTTATAACGTTAAGTCAAGAACGGGAATCAATATCGAGCCTGAAACTGTTGCCGAGCTTGTAAAGACAGTTCCTAATATTGTTGGTATCAAGGAAGCATCAGGAGATATTTCACAGATTGCTAAACTTAAGGCTATATGTCCTGAGGTTGAGCTTTATTCGGGAAATGATGACCAGGTAGTACCGCTTCTTTCACTTGGCGGTCTTGGCGTAATCTCTGTTGTATCAAACGTGGCACCGCGTTACATGCATGATCTTGTAATGAATTACTTAAACGGTGATACTCAGACATCCATGAAGATGCAGCTTGATGCGATTGAGCTTGTAGAAGCACTTTTCTGCGAGACTAATCCTATCCCTGTTAAGCATGCAATGAATCTTATGGGAATGCAGGTAGGACCTTTGAGAAAACCGCTTGTAAGCATGCTTCCCGCTAATCTTGAGAGACTTAAAAAGGCAATGACAAATTTCGGACTTATCAAGGAACTTTAATAAATATAACGTGGGGACATGATATTGTCCCCATTTTTCATATCATAAAATCCCTGAATCTATGGAGGAAACAATAATGACAAAAATGATACTTAGCGGATGCAACGGCAGAATGGGCAGGATGATCACGGGAATTGTTGAGAAGGACAGTGAGATAGAGATCGTTGCAGGTATTGATAAATTTACGGGAATTGATAACAGCTACCCTGTTTTTGAATCTGTTGAAAAATGTGATGTAAATGCTGACGTAATTGTTGATTTTTCACTTCCGACAGGAACCGATGCTCTTCTCGAATATTCCGTTTCAAAGAATATCCCGCTCGTCCTTTGTACAACGGGCTTAAACGATGAGCAGCTTGGTAAGGTAAAAGAAGCATCAGGGAAGATCGCAATTCTCAGAAGCGCAAATATGTCAGTTGGAATAAATCTTCTTCTGAAGCTTTTGGCAGAAGCAGCTCCCAAACTCGCGGAGGCAGGCTTTGACATTGAGATCGTTGAGAAGCATCACAACCAGAAGAAAGATGCTCCTTCAGGCACAGCCCTTGCACTTGCGGATGCCGTTAATGCTTCACTTAATAACAGTTACAGCTATGTTTATGACAGAAGCACAAGGAGCGAGGCAAGACCTGAGAAGGAGATCGGCATTTCTGCAGTAAGAGGCGGAACAATTCCGGGAGACCACGATGTGATATTTGCAGGCGAAGATGAGGTTATCACTTTCAGCCATCGTGCTTATTCAAGGGCAGTATTTGCCAAAGGTGCGATATCAGCAGCAAAATTCCTGAGCGGAAAACCTGCAGGTATCTATGACATGTCAGACGTGCTGGCATAACGGTCGGTGATGTTTATGGAATTCAGACCCTGTATTGATATTCATAACGGAAAAGTTAAGCAGATAGTAGGAAGCTCACTTAAGGATAAAGGGGATGCCGCCAATGAAAATTTTGTGGCGGAGCACCCCGCTTCCTATTATGCTGAGATATATAAATCATATGATCTCAAGGGAGGTCATGTTATTCTGCTTAATTCAAAAGACTCGGAGTATTACGAGGCAACAAAAGAAGAGGCGAAGTCAGCACTTTCTGCTTACAGGAACGGAATGCAGGCAGGAGGCGGCATAGATGATAAAAACGCTGCGGAATTCCTTGATGCCGGGGCATCCGGGCTGATAGTGACTTCTTTCGTGTTTAAGGATGGCAGAATGAATGAAGAGAATCTTCGCGCTATGCAGAATGCTGTCGGCAAGGAACATCTTATACTTGATCTTTCCTGCAGAAAGAAAAGCGGAACGGAAGATTATTATGTTGTAACTGACAGATGGCAGAAATTTACCGATATGAAAGTTACGGCAGATCTTTTGGAAGATATGGCGGGAGAGTGTGCGGAACTGCTTATCCATGCGGTAGATGTTGAGGGAAAGAACAGCGGCATTGATGAAGAAATAGTCGAAATGATGTCGGAAGTAAAGAACTGCCCTGTAACTTATGCAGGAGGAGTAAGAAATCTGTCGGATATAGATCTTATCCGCCGTGTCGGAAAAGACAGGGTAAACTATACTGTCGGAAGCGCGTTAAGCCTTTTTGGCGGAAAACTTGATATTGATGAAATAATAAAAGCCGGTGCTCTTTAAGGAGTACCGGCCTTTGCTTTGATATTTATTTCATAAAGAACTTCTGAAGATCAGCTTCGGTTGTATCCTCACCGATAGTGATGAGCTCAGTTCCTGTGAGACGTGCAAACATAGCAATGTCATCACGGGTAAGTACATTAGAAACAACACTGTGGTGAGCTCCGCCTGCATAACACCATGCAGCAGTACCGATCTCAAAATTAGGTTTATGACGGTACATGATGCGGGCAACAGGAAGCTTAGGCATCGGATGAGGCTGCTCAACAAGCTCGATGTCAGCACAGATAATGCGGAACCGGTCGCCCATATCAACCATGGTAACCTGGATAGCATCGCCTGTAACACCATCGAAAACGAGACGTGCGGGATCTTCCTTACCGCCGATTCCAAGAGGATGTACCTGAATTTCAGGCTTATTGCGGGCAAAGCTTACAGGAACTTCAAGCATGTGTGAAGCAAGCTCAAGCTCTTCACCTTCTGTAAGATCATAAGTGTAATCCTCGATGAAGCCGGTAGCACCATTTCTGCTTTCAGCCATTTTCATAAGAACTGCAGAGAATGCGGAAATCTTGTAATCACCTTCGGGACCAAAGCCTACGCCGCGTCCCATAAGGTTCTGGGCAGCAATACCGGGAAGCTGTTTCATATTGTGAAGATCCTGGAAAGTATCTGTAAATGCGCCGATACGCTCTTTGGCAAGGAATTTGTCGAGTGCAACCTCGTATTTAGCCTGCTCGCGGACAGAAGCGATATTATCTGTAGCCATGGTATACTTGCTCTCATACTCGGCCATCTTCTTGTCAACTTCTGCATCCGATACTTCAT
>CAJORC010000244.1 GCA_905236615.1 uncultured Lachnospiraceae bacterium | reverse complement strand
GCTTTGCTGGATTCTCCGCGCAAGCGCGGGAGCCAAAGGCTCTTCCTATCCGCGCGCGTCGCATCATACGCACAAAGTGCGTTTTTTTAATTCATAGGGGATTGCAACGCAATTTCCTATGAATTAAAAAAGGACAGGTTCGCACCTGTCCTTTTTTTTGCATTTAATCGTCGTCATCGTCATCATCATCATCATCGTCATCATATTCAACATCAGGTTTATCCTCATCCGCTTTATCCTCATCCGATTTATCTTCATCCGATTTATCAGAACTTCCCGATGAGCCGGAAGAATCAGATGAGCCGGAAGACTCTGACGATCCTGAAGATCCGGAAGAACCCGATGATTGTTTAGATTCATCCAGCTTGTCATCCGCTGTTCCATATCCGGAATATTTTCCTGTCCAATACAGATAGAAAACATGATGACCTATAATAGTACCCTTTATTCCCGGAACTATTGTCCTGAAGAAAAGGCATTCGCCTATATTATTTGAACCTGCAAGAACATCATCCGCTGCCTTCATGCATGTCGAATTTGCTCCCTGGGCAAGCACGATGGCGAGTCGTCCCGATCCTACCGGTTCGAACTGATTTGACTGATAAACAACACCTGTGATAGTATCCGGAAAAGCTCCGCTCATTACACGATTCATTATTACCGCACCGACAGCGATCTTTCCGGCATAAGGTTCTCCGCCTGCTTCACACTGTATGATAGCACCCAGAAGAAGTCTCTCGCCCTTCGACCATGTGACCTCGGAAAGGCTTCTCTTTTTCATTGACTGCGATCTTCTTGCGAGTTCTTCTTCCTCTTTCAGCTGCTTCTGCAGTGAAGCAACACTGTTCTTTGCCGCAACGAGTTTTGCCTCATACGCAAGTGCTGCCGCCTCTGCCTCTGATATCTCTCCGGCATAGGCAGTAATAGTGTTCTTTGTTGCGGTTACCATTTTCTGGATTTTTTCCTGTTCGGCTTTTGCATCCTCATGCAAAGATTCGAGCTCGGCCTCTTCCTTTTCGAGATTTTCTTTTTCTGCAGTAGTATCTGCCACCAGTTCCTTATATTTATCAAGCATACGCTTATCATATTCATTAACGCGCTCAATATACTCGGTACGGTTAAGAAAATCTGCAAAGTTCTTGGTATTCAGCAGCAGTTCCAGATAACTCTGGTTGCCCTGCTCATACATCGTCCTTATTCTTGCTTTTATAAAATTGTATTGTTCTTTTTGTTTTTCGATGGCCTCGTCAAGTTTGGCGGTGGTCTCCTCAATATCTTCCTGCTTTTCTTTTTCCTGCGCCTCGATTTCCGCTAATTTTTCCGACACCTGTGTAAGCGAGCTGTTAAGCTGGTTCAGGTTGCTCTGCAGTCCGCTCTTAGTATCCTTAAGATCCTCCACCTTGTCCTTTGCATCAGATACATTCTTCTCTGCTTCCTTCTGTGCATTCTGTGCATCTTTAAGCTTTTCCGAAGTTGTCTTTGCAAAGGCTCTGGGAACATCCGCTGTCGATACTATCAGGCTGAATGTTACAAAAAAGGCCATCACAATTACTGTGATCTTCTTTTTCATAACTCGTCTATTTTACCTATACGTCTCTTGTGACGCTCCTCATTTGAAAACTCTGTGTTCAGGAATGTGTCTGTTATATCAATTGCAAGACTCTCTCCGATAACGTTCGCTCCCATTGCAAGTACGTTTGCGTTATTATGAAGTCTTGTCATCTTTGCCATGTAACTGTCAGTACAAAGTGCAGCTCTTACGCCCTTTATCCTGTTTGCGGCTATAGATATTCCAATACCTGTTGAGCAGATCACGATACCGAAATCCACTTCTCCGTTAACTACGGCATTTCCCACAGCTCTGCCGAATTCCGGATAATCACAGGATTCCTCTGAATATGTTCCCTTGTCTTCAACTTCATAACCTTCTGATTTAAGATGCTCCATAAGCGCAGCTTTCAGTTTAAACCCGCCATGGTCGCTTCCCAATGCGATCTTTTTCATCCTCAAGTTACCTCCTCTTTTTAAGAATAGTCACTCACACTTAACTATCTTGTGTCCTGCCGCACGGATAAGGCGGTTCATGATCGCCATCCCCATGCGTGGTGTGTCGAAAGCTTCTGTATAAATCGTTGAAACCTCAAGTTCATCCATTTCGCGGAGTACCGCAAAAAGGTTATGGGCGATCGTTTCCTCATCCATTCTTGAACCGACGTCTTTTATTATACCACATTTATATAAATCTTTTGTCTCATCCGAAGCAATTACTGCAACTTTTTCATTTTTTTCTTCATGTTCCCTTACAAGCATGTTGATCTTCCTGATCACGTTCTCAGATGAACCTTCTACTATATAAAGTTCACCTTTCGGGGCATAATGCTTATATTTCATTCCCGGAGCCTTCGGATGAGCTTTTGCATCCATAACTCCGCCAATGGACGGGTCTATTTCTATTCGTCCCAGTACTTCCTCAAGCATCTTTGGATTTATATACCCGGGACGGAGAAGACAGGGAATCTCTCCCGTCATATCTACAATTGTTGACTCCAGACCTATCCCCACAGCTCCGCCGTCTATTATCAGTTCTATTTCTCCGTTAAGGTCTTTCAGAACGTGCTCTGCCGTAGTGCAGCTAGGTCTTCCGGATTTATTGGCACTTGGTGCTGCTATATAGCCTCCCGATGCCCTGATGAATTCCCTTGCTATCTCATTTAAGGGCATTCTCACCGCTACCGTCTCCAAGCCTCCGGTGGTTTCATAAGGTACGATATCTGATTTCTTTAATACCATTGTAAGCGGACCCGGCCAGTATTTTTCCGCAAGTGCCCTTGCTTTTTCCGGAATTTCGCTTACTATCTTCGAAAGCGCCTCCATATCCGCTATATGGACAATCAAAGGGTTATCAGAGGGACGTCCCTTTGCAGCGTATATTTTCTTAGATGACTCTTTATTCAGGGCATCTCCGGCAAGTCCGTAAACGGTTTCCGTCGGCATTGCCACCAGTCCGCCTTCTCTTATTATCCTGCCTGCCTCAAGCATTAATTCCCTGTCTTTTTCTTCGTCACCGTAAGCCTTTACTACTCGTGTTTCCAATTTTATTTCCTTCTTAATTTAAATAACTCTGAACTGCATCCCACACGCCTGCTTTTTCCAGGCCGATACGCCAGAATGCCGCACCTGCAAGATCATATTTCTTCATGATATTGAGTTTTGCATTTATGGAATCAATATCTTCAAGCCATACCTGATGGCTTCCGCTGCTGTCCTCTCCGTAATAATAATTGTAACCCGTGCTTTCATCTTTAACCAGAGTCAGAGCATGATTTGCCACAAAGGAAGCTGCTTCATCCATTCCAAGCGCCTGACTGCTCAGGCTTCCGTTTGATGTCGTCCATACCCTTGTGTATAAGGGCAGGGCATTTATAACCTTTGACGCATCAACATCTTCCAGTGTTTTCTCAATTCCTTCATCTACAAAGCCAACAGAAGCAACCGGTCCCGCTTCTTCAGAAGAAGTATTATACTCGTCGTATCCCATGATAACCACATAATCCGCAACTTTTCCCTGGACTTCCCTGTGATAGTGTTCGGAATATGCCTTTGGCACATAGTTATCAACAGAAAGGGCTATCCCCGCCTTTCGGCACTCTATCGAAAGCTCTCTTATAAACTGTGCAAAATGCGGTCCCGTTTCCGATGAAAGAAGCTCAAAGTCAACATTTATGCCATCGGCTCCCACCAGTGTTACGCTTCCTACAAGTTTACTGGCAAGATACTGTCTTGTCTCGGAATTTGAAAGCAGGGTAAAACTGTCTTCGGTCGCTTTGAAATCTGTGTCATTGAAATTGTCAACAACCGCCCAGACTTTGACTCCTGCATTATGTGCCTTCGATACATAATCAGCATCGCAGAGATTACTGTAGCTTCCGTCTGTCGCCGTTATAGTGAGCCATGTAGGTGCTATCACATTCATTCCCTTACATGAGCTTAAATAATCATCAACAAAGCCATTTGCCGTTGTGTTAAAAACCTGGTTCCATCCGAGAACCACAGGTGTGTCATAATGAACCGTGCTGTATTCAAACTTTTCCGCATTTTCGGCAGGTGTTTCCTCATAATCAGTAATTTCGGAAAGACGCCTGTTTTCAACATAACCTAAAAGTCCGTCTTCGGTCATCGCATAACTGTAGAGTTTGTTTTCGCTTACGATCCTGAGTTCATCCCCTTTGGCCAGTTCCTTCATACGGGTATTCTTTTTTGAAGGTCCCCGCCTGAGCCACGCCTTCCGCTTTACAGTCGCTGTAGAAGCTTCTCCCCATTTATTCTGTATCGTGACTCTGTAAGGTTCTGTAAAAAGCTCGCTCACATCAAGATCTGTATATTTTTTTATAAGTGAAAGCGAAATATAACCGCTGCCGTCTTTAATCTTAAGTTCTCCCGACTCCTCATTAAAAACAAGGGTTTCATCCGGTGTAGAATAGAGTATCTGTGATTCTCCTTCATTATAGTAAAGATCTCCGTTCAGCTCCGTCCTCACAAATTCATAAGGCAGATATACTTCTTTACCATCCGTGATACCGGTAGTCTCAATATATTCATTATTATAAAGAATTCCAACCTCATCCTCTTCATCAATTGAGAAAAGGGCTCTGATATCAGTCGCTTCCGTATTTGTCCCTATATCATCAAATATACCCGAATTCACCGCTGCAAGCCCCGCAATGACCACAGCTATTATTATCACTACAACAGCCATCAGCTTATGCGGATTCTTTTTTCTCTGCCTCCTCGCCCTTATTCTCTGAAGTGTATTATCTATTTCAAAATCTTTATCAAGTCCGTCATCCCTGCCGGAATCATCTGTTCTCAATTTCATAAAAACTACATTGCTCCTCTTTGCTAAACTAAAAGATATGTCTTAGTATCCTAGTATATCATAAGAAGAAAAAAACAAAAACCCCCGGGCTCCCCGGAGGTCTTTGTTCTTAATTGTAAATTACTTAGCTTCAGCGATTGTAAACTTAATCTTCTTTGTTCCGCTGTAGCTTCCTTTTCCTTTGATCATTACAGATGCGCCCTTGCCAACCTTGGTATTGTTCTTGTAGCTGTTTTCAACCAGTTCGAAATCAGTACCGGGAACAAGTGCAACACCGTTCTGTCTGATCTTTCCTGTGAGGTCTGCTTCTGTGAGAACAACCGGCATACCTGTGTAAGTCTTTGTTATCTCCGAAACCTCTGCAGAAGTGATCGTCCATCTGGTCTTGCGAACTCTGTAGGTGATCTTCAGTCTTCCGGCATAATCGCCCTTTCCATAGATCTCAACATGTGCATGACCGCTGCTTGTTAATCCTCTGTAGCTTGTTTCATCAACTTCAAAGTCTTTGCCATACTCTAAGTATTTCTTTCCGATCCTGATCCTCGAAACAAGATTTCCCTTACTGTCAGTTGTATAGAATTCATTCTTGCTCTTGTCAGTCTTATTAACCTGGATCATTACGTCTTTCTCGTCAATTACAGTATCACTGTTAACATTGACTCCGAGATACTTATCATCGAATTTTGTATATTTAGCATTATCAAGAAGCTGGCTGCTTGTACCAACAACCCTGTAAGTCAGATCATAAGAACCTACATATTTTCCGTTCTTATTTGAAGCGCTGATCCTTGCAATTATGCTGTCTCCGCTTACTACAAGGTTCTTTGCATTGCCAAGTGTCTTGAAGGAATGCTCATTGTCAGCCTTATTAAGGAAGTATTCAACTTTATAATCCTTTAAGCTGCTGAGTGCATTGCCTCTCTCATCCTTAACTACGATCTTTGTCTTGTAGCTGCTGAGTTTTGCATTCTTTCTGTAATATACATCATTAGCCTTAAACTCAATTCCCTTATCGGTAACACCATTCATGTAATCAGCGATATTTGTAGGATTGATCGTGAACTTAACCTCGATAGATCCCTTAAGGCCGTTTATACCCTTGATGATGGCTGTAGGAGCCTTTGCCTCAGAAGAAGATGCAATCTTGGTGTTGTTCTTAAATCTTAATCTGTAATCCTTATCCTTGACCATTGTATGTCCGTCAATTGTAAGAATAAGTTCAGGTCTTGTTCCATGCATTGTGTATGATGCAGATACTGTTGATATTCCCTGAGCGTCAACTTCATCTATGCTGCCGCCTACGATCTTGTCAGTATCCTTTTCAATATCATAAGCATTGATCTTAAACTTCTCAACTATAGAGCCGCTGTAATCCTTGATACCCTTGATCTTTACGCTTGCAGTTCCTGCTTTGCTGTTACCCTTGTAGATGAGCTTATAATCTTTATCCTTTTTAAGCTTATTTCCGTTAACAAAAACTTTAAGTGCACCAAAGGTGATCGCGCTGCCCTTGTAAGTTGCAGGATTCGTTGTGCTGTAAGTCATTCCGTCGATTGAAACGGTAGCTCTTGAAATCCTTCCGCCCTTGATCTTGAATTTCTTTACCTTTGTTCCGACGAATCTGCTTCCTGTTCCCTTAATTGTAACTGTTGCTGTTCCGATCTGAACGTTGTTTCCGTAAGTTACTGTGTAATCTGCACCTTCGCTAAGTGCTGTACCCTTATAGCTTACTGTAATTTCAGGCTTGATCTCGCTTCCTGTATAGTACTGTGTCTTTACAGATGAAATCTTTGCCTTCTTCATCATAACGTGTGTCTTGTCGTTCTTATCAAGAAGAGTTTCAGTTACGACTCTGCTTCCGGTAAAGTTTCCGCCTGCTACTGCAGCCATAAGGATATCATAGCTTCCTGCTGCGCTGTAATCACCGGCAGATGTGTATTCCAGTGTGTAATCAGTTCCTGCTTTAAGATTCTTTCCGTTATAAGTAACTGCCGGAGCAAGTTTTCTTACCTTGCCGTTAGCATATTCTACCGGTTCCTCAACTGCGATATCATCAGAAGCAATGCTCTTAGGGCTGATATCGAATTCCTTTGTATACTTGCCCTTGTATGTTCCCTTACCTGTAACTACTATCGTAGGAGCTTTTGCTGAGCTGTAAGCACTGTCGCCTGCAATATAAGCCTCTTTATTGTTCCTGAAGCTTATAGCATAATCAGTTCCTTCTTCAAGCCTCTTTGTTCCCATGTAAACATGAACATCAGGCTCAACTGCTTTTCCTGTATAAGTAAGTTCTTCCTTGATATCTGCGATCCAGAGTCCGTATTCATTATAATCTGCTGAATCTGCATCATCAGACTCAACTCCTTCTGAGTCAGAGCTGTCGTTTGAACCTCTGTCAACAGTTCCGTCAGTCTCATCTCCGATTGTGATGCTGCCTGAATCGGTGCCGCCCAGATATGTATCAGCGGCATGAGCTTTTCCTTCTTCGCTGAGTTCAAGGTATCCGTTTGTATCAAGCTTACCTGTGGAGCTTCTGCTGATTCCGCCCTTGATCGCTGCATCTGTATCAAGACTTACGAACCAGCTGTCCTCTACTGCCACGCCCTCAGAGTTAACTGAAGCTCCGGCTTCTGTATAAAGGAATGTTGAAGCGTTCAGATATTTAGAGCTATCCTGTTTTCCTACCGGCTGTAACTGATCCTTGACTCCCTCAAACTTCTTTCTGAAGGATATGATTCCTTCTGCAAGGAAATCTGTATTATTTGCGTTCTTTGTATAGAAAGCAACATTATAGCTTTCGTTATCAAATGCTACCGAGTTATAAAGCTGGATATCAGGGCAGCTGTTTGAATCAAATCCCTTTGCCTTGTTTGCAAAAGCAAGTGAGTTCTTAAGTGTATGGTAACCTGTGATAGATGTTCCACCCATCTTAAATCCGTTACCGTTACCTGCATCTGTCTCTGTTCCGTCAAGGTCAAGAGCACCGTTCTTCAGGAGAACATATCCGTTCTTGTAAGCAATACTGTTCTGTATAACAACCTGACCGATCTGTCCTGACTCTGATTTTGCATAGAGATCCCAGCCGTCATCAGCGTTGTAAGCTGCGATACATCCGTCAAATACGTTGCCTGCACCTACTGTAAGCTTTGCTGCAAATCCGTCTGCATCCTCATAACCCGAATCAGAGTTAAGGTATGAAGTACAGTTACGGATCGTGTTGTACTGAGGCCACTCATCCCATGTTGTATCAGACTCATAAAGTCTGCTTACCTGTATACCTGTGTTTCCGTTCTTATAAGTATTGATATCTTCAAGTAAATTGTGTGATCCTGAAAGCTGGATACCCTTCTGTCCGTCAGATGACTTTGTTACGTCAAAGCCCTTGAACTGCCAGTAGTCACCTGCCATTATAAATCCCGATGACTTTGCAACTTTGCTGCAGTCAATGATAACTCCTGATGAATTGAAAGGATCTCTTCTGTCGGGAAGATTCTCTGCTACCATGCTTATCGGAGCAGAAGCTGTTCCGTTAACACCACGCTCGATCTTAAGCGCTTTTGTAAGTCTGTATCTGCCATCCTTTAAGACGATAGTCTGTCCGGGCTGTGCATATTTTACTGCTGTATAAATATCAAGCGGATTATCTGATGTTCCTGAACCTGCAGCTGTACCATCTGCTGAAACATAAAGTGCCTGTCCTGCCTGACCATATCTTCTCCATGTTACTGAATGTGAAACATTTGTTGCACTGTAATCCGAAAGAACGGTATATTCATCCGGAGCCCATGATGCATCGGGTACAAATGTAGCTGTGAATGAGTTCACACCAATGCTGATGGGAACATTCTTTGATACTTTTCCGCCTGCCGTTACATCATCTACAGAAACCGTGTCCTTAAGAACGACTGAACCTGAGCTGTTGCGAACAGTAACGGTTCCTCTCCAGTTAGCACAGAAAGTCATCTTGTAATCTGAGCTGTTGGCTGTTGAAGCTGACTGGAATTCATAACCGGGTGTTACCGAAACGATCTCTCTTTCCTCTGCATCAGAATCATCATCCTTTGCAACTGTTGTGTAATTGATGTCGCTGAAAGTAATGTTGGCATTTCTTGCTGCAAAGAATCCGATATAAACCTTATCGCTGTCAAGCTGGCTCAATGCCTCTGTATCATAGTATTTCTTTGTAGTAGTCTTTCCGTTCTTATCTGTATAACTTACAAAATAACCTGTGTTGTTCTTCTGAATCTTAAGCTTGAAATCAGTAATATGACTGATAGTGATCGGGCTCATGCTGCTTTCGTTTTCGCAGTTACCAACGATATTGTAGTTCTTGCCTCCGATATATCCGCCTTCAGGTGCTGATGTTTCAAGAGTTGTTGTCTTTGTTGTAAATGCTGAAGGGATCGTTGCTCCGTTTGCAAGCTCTTCAAGACCTTTGGCGTCAACACCTGTTCTTGCTATGGAACCAACACCCAGTCTCATCGAATACTTGGGAGACTCTGAATCATCGGTTACTTCACCGTTTGCATAATTGTACTCAACCTTTGTTGAAACAGCCATGTAAGAGTTGTTCCAGAAATCTGCACCGTCGCCATACTCGCCGACTGAGTCTGCAGCCATGATACCGAAACCTTCCTGACCGTTTGAGTATTTCCAGTTATTTACATGAGCATTTGCTTCAAGTGTGAAGTTTGTTGTCTTAGGATCAACTGTTGTGTAGTAATAAGCAAGTCCGTCTGTTGAATTGGGAACGATCTTTCCTGCTCCGCCTTCTGAAAAGACTGTTACTTCACCGTCATTTGCATTTCCTTCGTAACCGTTCTTAGTTGTAGAAATTGAAGCTCCGTAAGTTGTGAATCCCCACTCTACTTCTTCTTCCTTTTTAACGGTTGCAGTGATGGAAGAAGCCTCTGACTTTTCATCACCTCTTAAAGCGTAAGCCTTAAATGTATATTCGCTTCCTATTTTAAGACCGCTGAAGGTTGCGCTGAGTGTTTCAGCATCATTAGTAATGCTGTCAACAGGACTGCTCAGATCTGATGAAAGATAAGCTTCTACAAGATATCCTGTTGCCTCATCAACTTCACCATACTTTACTTCTACCGATCCGCTTCCCTTATTTGTAGCAGATGCGATTGCAGGTATTCCCAGAGGAAGTACGAAATCAACTGCAGCGCTTGTCTCGCCGCTCTTGTCCTCTTCGCCTTCTCTTGAAAGAACAGCTGTGAAGTAATATTTTCCGGTTGACTCAGGCTTAAAAGTAAAGCTGTACTCTGTACCTTCTTTTATCGTCTTCTGTGAATCAATAACATTTCCTGAAGCATCGGTCATATTTACAACCAGCTTGTCTCCGCCTTCAGTCTCGGAAATTACAGCGTCAACTCCTACTACGATATTTCCGTCTGTCTGCTCTGCAGATTTTACGGAAGGAGCTGCAACATCTGCCCATGCCTTTACCGGATCAACATAGCTTGAACCGTTATTGTCATGAACCTTTACCTTGAAGATATAGTTATTGGCACCTGTATTTCCAAGGTAATATGTTCCTGCTTCGGGAATGTCAAGAGTTGTTACAGGAGCCATTTCGTCCTTTACTGCAATGCTCTCTGAACTTGCAACTGTCTTTCCGTCTTCACTTAAAATGCTTATAGCACTTTCTGTTGCTGATGATGAGATCCACCATACTGTTGCAGTACTCTTATCAGCTACAGTAAACTTTATGGCATTCTGTGAGGTTGACATTACATTTCTGAAGTTAAGTCGCTTTGATGAAGTCCATTCGTCCTCGAAAGTCTTTGCCTTCTCATCTACGGAAGAATTCTTTGTTTCTGTTCCGTAATAGATAACTTCAAAAGCATCATCCGTTCCTGCTGTCTCCCTGCTGCCCTTTTCCTTTTCGCCTGTTTCAAGGTCAGCTGCATCAAGGATATAGTCTTTTGCGGAATCCTCATCACCCTTTCCGCTTTCGCTCTCTGTTGTCTCCTTTACTTCTATGCTTATGATTCTTGCACCGCGGTTTAACTCTTCATTTACAGGTGAAAGAAGTGCATAATCGCCGGCTTCGAGAGCTGTATATGTGAGCTCTGTCGCAGCAGTTGTCTCTACAACATCCTTTTTCTCATTATTTTCTACAACTGTTTCTGTCTTGTCATCAGCTATCTTAACAAGTGCAAAAGCAGATGCATTCTTGCTTCCGGTTGAAGCTGCATTTACTTTTAAGTCTGCTTCTCCCTTAACCGTAAACTTTATCGCAGCCGAACTCCACTTACTGAGTTCTATTGCTGTTACATTTCCCGTTGTCTTACTGGTTCTCTTTGTAACGGAACCTGCAAGAGTACCTTCACCGTCAGGCACTTCCCTGAGGTCTACCTTAAAATAACCGTCAGCAAATTTCGTTCCGTCTTCGATGTTTTCCTTATCGGCAGCTGCCGTAAGTGTTGTCGCATCGAAGGTGATGGTATTTACTTCTTTGCCGCTCTCTTCTTTTCCATTGTCGCTCTGTGTCTCAACTTCTTCTGCATCCGCAGTTTCAAGTTCTACGACATCTGAGCTTTCTGCTTCCAGACTTTCACTGTTTTCAGCAATTTCATCAGCGATTGCCGTATTTGCAGGCATCAGTGACATTGTCATTGCTGCGGAAAGCATAACTGAAAGTATTCTTCTTCTCAATTTTCTGCTACCCATACCTTAATCTCCTCCATGGATAATTGCTTTTCCGTGCCCCGGTCATCCCCGGGCGCACGTTCGTGTTCCCCCCGCTTAAAGAACAACTCCGTCTTTAAAGATAGATATTTCCCTAAAGCCTCTTTTCTCCGAGGCGGTCTGCTTGCCCGATGCGGTTTCCAGAACAAAATCCAGAAGTCTGTCTCCCGCTTCATCAAGACTCTCAGTTCCTTCAGCCACCGTGCCCGCATTGAAATCTATCCAGCCGCTCTTCTTTTCATAAAGACCTAAGTTGGTAGAGATCTTAATGGTCGGTGCCGGTGCTCCGAAAGGTGTACCCCTGCCCGTCGTGAAAAGTATTATATGTGCACCTGCTGCCGTAAGGTCTGTTGCACTTACCAGATCGTTTCCGGGACCCGAAAGAAGATTAAGTCCCTTCTTTTCAACCCTGCCGGCATAAGGCAGAACATCTACTATCTGGGCACTTCCGCCCTTCTGCACGCATCCGCATGACTTGTCTTCCAGAGTGGTTATACCGCCGGCTTTGTTTCCCGGGCTCGGATTTTCGTATACCACCTGTCCGTGGTCGGTAAAGTATTTCTTGAAATCATCGACCATCTTTACAGCCTTATCGAATACCTCTTTATTTTCACATCTCGAAAACAGTATCTTCTCTGCCCCGAACATTTCCGGAACTTCCGTAAGAATAGTCGTTCCGCCCAAAGCGATAAGTCTGTCTGAAAATCTTCCCACTGTGGGATTTGCGGTAATACCCGAAAGACCGTCGCTGCCTCCGCACTTCATTCCTATTATGAGTTTGTCAGCGCTTATCTCCTGTCTTTCAAATCCTGAAGCATAATCCGCAAGTTCTTTTAAGAGCCTGCTTCCCTCTTCAATCTCGTCCTCTACATCCTGACATACAAGGAATTTAACTCTTTCGCTGTCTTTTGCATCATCTCCGAGTGCTTCCTTAAAGCTTTCAAGAGTGAGGTTTTCACATCCGAGTGATAATACCAGAACTCCTCCGGCATTAGGATGATGAACCAGATCAGCAAGAAGCTTTTTAGTCTGCTCAAGATCTCCACCGAGCTGTGAACATCCGAAGGGATGAGTGAAACTGTAGATTCCGTCTACGGATCTGTACTTCTCATCCGTTTCCATTCCCGGAGCTTTATCCAGACCCCCGACGAGGAAGCGGTTTCGCTTTGCCAGTTCCTCCGCAACCCCGTTTACACATCCGACTGTAGGTATTATCCAGATCTCGTTTCTGACTGCTGCCCTGCCGTCTGCTCTCAGATAACCCTGAAAGCTTTTTCCGCTGAGATCCGGAAGTTCATAAACTTTATGATCATATTCATAATCGCCGCCTTCACAAAGCTCGGTCTCCGCATTATGGGTATGTACCCACGTTCCCGGCTTTATGTCGCATTTTGCTCTCGCGATCACGTTACCGTATTTAATTATGTCCTCGCCCTTCTTTATTTCCTTAAGGGCTATCTTATGTCCTCCGGAGATCTTTTCAGCGGTCTTTACTTCTCCGTCACTGATCAGCTCTCCCGCTTCAATGTCGGCTAAAGCAACTGCGACATTGTCAAGCGGATGTATTTTTATCGTTTTCATAGAAAAATCCTTCTTAATTTATGCTGTCCTTACTGCTTTAACTGCATTGATGCAGCTTCTGTAAGCTTCAAGAGCACCTGCGCCTCTGATGATTGCAAGGTCTGCGATTACTGCTTCCGTAAGGCCTTCGATATTTCTTAAGTTCTGACCCCACATTCTTTCATTTGAAAGAACATCCTTTACAAGATCTTCAAGGTCTGTGTCTTTTCTCTCATAATAGAAATCAAGAACCCATGCATCATCATTAACTGTGTATTCTGTTCCGTCAGGTCTTCTGCATACCAGACCGCCTTCGCCGCGGCTCTGGATATCGTTGCTGTAGAAAGCGATATAAGCTGCAAGACTCATTGTCAGGCATGTCGGAAGTGACTTAAACTTCTCAACATATTCAAGGAATGAAGGCATGTTTCTTGCTCTCCATTTGGAGGTTGAATTAAGTGAGATGCTGAGGAGCGCATGCTCAACAAAAGGATTGTTGAAACGGTCTGTTACCGCTGCCGCAAAATTCTCACAGTCTTTTCTGTCAAGCGGAAGTACCGGGATTACCTCATCATAAAGCATCTTGTTCATGAAGCCGTGAACTGTCTCATCCTGCATGCAGTCACGAACGATATTGAATCCCGCAAGGTATGCTCCAAGTACAAATCCTGTGTGAGCTCCGTTAAGGATCCTTACCTTTCTCTTCTTATAAGGTGCAACCTCAGGAACTACATGAACGTTAAGTCCGGCCTTCTTGAAAGGAAGCTTCTCTTCAAGCCATTCGGGACCTTCGATATACCAGACACCGAATACTTCACCAACATCAAGAAGAACATCTGTATAACCGTTTTCTTCTTCAAGTCTCTTTACTTCCTCTTCATCGCGGATACGTCCGGGAACGATCCTGTCAACCAGAGTT
>CAJORC010000243.1 GCA_905236615.1 uncultured Lachnospiraceae bacterium | reverse complement strand
TTTTAATTACCAGCATAACAAGTCAGTGTAATCTTCATTGTGAAGGCTGTTATTCCAGATGCAATCATGCAACTGTTGATACAGAGCCGGTTATGCAGCTGTCCGGAGAAGAATGGAATGGGATTTTTGAAGAGGCAAATGACCTGGGAGTCAGCTTTATACTTCTTGCAGGTGGTGAACCTCTTTTGAGAAGAGATGTTATAGAAGCAGCAAGTACTCATCAGGACATTCTTTTTCCTATATTTACCAATGGAACTTTCATAAATGATGCGTATTTTGATCTCCTGGACAGATCGCGTAACCTGATACCTATCATGAGCATTGAAGGCTGCAGGAAGGGGATTTTTTCACATAAATTCTCATGGAGGTGCGGAGTCTTGTCCATTCTCACCGTATTCGGATATCAATATCAGAGAGCATTCTCTTAGAGAAGCTGTAAATTCAGATCTTTTTGCAGCACTGCGTTCCGGAAACATCCTTTTGGATGGCCACCAAGGTGGCTGCGTATTATATGAAAAAAGAGAACAGGTAGAAGCTATATTAGCTGAAAAAGGAGCGTAAATTGATGAAAATTAGATATTTAATACTTAAATGAGATATTTAATTTTTCTATTGGATAAACTTTGGGGCGTATGCAACAATGATTTCAGGTGATAAAGTATTTGTAGGAAGACAGCGAAGGAATAAGGAGGAAACGGTAATGAAGAATAATAAGTTCTTTCCGGAAGTAAACGGTAACTTGGGCTTTGGTTGTATGCGCCTTCCAATGAAGAGCGGAAGTGTTGATTATGATACCTTTTCCAAAATGGCGGATGCTTTTATAGATGCAGGATTCAATTACTTTGATACTGCACATGGCTATATCGGCGGACAGTCCGAAATAGCAATAAGAGAGTGTGTTGCAAAAAGATATGACCGTTCCCGGTTTCTTCTTACTAATAAGCTTACGGATCCATATTTCAAAAAGCAGGAGGATATCAGGCCGTTTTTTGAACATCAGCTTGAGTGGTGCGGAGTAGAATATTTAGATTTTTATCTAATGCATGCCCAGGACAGAAATAATTATCAGAAGTTTAAAAGATGCAGGGCATATGAGACTGCATATAAGTTCAAAGAAGAAGGTCTGATAAAGCACTTCGGTATTTCTTTTCATGATAAGGCCGAAGTGTTGGATATGATCTTGTCTGAACATCCTGAGATTGAAGTAGTTCAGATACAGTTCAATTATCTTGATTATGAGGATGCTTCTGTAGAATCACGTAAGGTCTATGAAGTTTGTGAAAAGCATGATAAGCCGGTTCTTGTTATGGAACCTGTAAAAGGCGGCAGTCTTGTGACACTTCCTGAAGAAGCGGACAAGATTCTCAGGGAATTAAATGGTGGCAGTAATGCCAGCTATGCGATTCGCTTTGCAGCCAGTTTTCCAAAGATTGCGGTTGTCCTTTCAGGAATGAGCGATATGGATCAGATAAATGATAATGTGAGCGCAATGAGAGATTTTGAGCCGTTATCAGATGCAGAGCATGAAGCAGTAAAAAAAGTCTGTGACATCTTCAAGGGATTAAATCTGATTCCATGCACATCCTGTCGCTATTGTATCGAGGAGAGCCAGTGCCCGAAGGGCATCCGGATTCCTGATCTGTTTGCGGCACTGAATGCTCACGAGGCTTTTCATAACTGGAATACAGGATATTACTATTCAAATGTTATAACGGGAGACGGGCACGGAAAGGCATCTGAATGCATCAAGTGTGGAAAATGTGAAAAAGTCTGTCCGCAGCATTTGGAAATAAGAAAGTTGTTACCAAAGGTTGCAGCAGCGTTTGAGTAAAGATAAATATGACTTTTAAACAGCTCGTGGACAATGGCTCCGGCGAGTTGTTTTGTATGCAATAATATAAACAGAAAAAGTTTTAGAGAAGTGACTGTTATAATTCAGTCAGCAGCCAGCACTTTGCTGCTGGCTGCGTGAGAACATGATGTGTGGACAAGTGACTGAGGTATTTCGTGGAAGAAAAAAATGTTGGAAGCAGGTATAAGCTTGCAGAAGCAATGAAATCCTGTATGAAAACCACGTCGGTTGAGAATATTACCGTAAAGCAGATAGTAGAAGCAAGTGGGTTTTCAAGGCAGACTTTTTATAGGAATTTCATTGATAAATATGATTTGATAAACTGGTATTTTGACAGATTGCTTGAAGAATCGTTTAGGGAAATGGGCAAAGGAGGAACGCTCAGGAAAGGTTATATCAGGAAATTTAAATATATTAAGGAGGAGAGTCTGTTTTTTACCGCAGCTTTTCGGGTTGATGAGCAGAATAACTTAAAGGAGCATGATTTTATAATGATCTATGAGTTTTTTTGCGCTTTAATACGTGATAAGACAGGTAAAATTCCTGATAACAGGACTCGAAGGTTATTGGAGATGTATTGTCAGTCGGCTATATATATGACAGTAAAATGGGCTTTGAACGGGATGAAAGCGTCAGAAGAGAGTCTGGCCGATCTTATGATCGCAGCGATGCCGGCAGAACTGCATGAACTGTATGAGAAATTAGGATTAATCTAAATTGTTCAAAAAGTTACACATTGACATATGTGTAACTTATTCTGAGATTGCTATAATGCTATACTTAACAAGGGGTTAAAAATCCGTGTAACGCGGATATATAAAATAAAATAAGGATAGGAGAGTTTTCATTATGGCAAACAGAATTTCACTCAATGGTACATCATATCATGGAGCAGGAGCAATCAAGGAAATCGTAAACGAGATCAATAGCAATGGATTCAAAAAGGCTTTTGTGGCATCAGATCCAGATCTTATCAAGTTTGGTGTTACAGCAAAGGTTACTGACCTTTTAGATGAAGCAAAGATTCCTTATGATGTATATTCAGATATTAAACCAAACCCGACAATTGCAAATGTACAGAATGGCGTAGAAGCTTTCAAAAAGTCAGATGCGGACTGCATCGTAGCAATTGGCGGCGGATCATCAATGGACACATCAAAAGCAATCGGTATCATCATCAGAAACCCTGAGTTTGCTGATGTCCGCTCACTTGAGGGCGTTGCACCTACAAAGAATCCTTGTGTACCTATCATTGCAGTTCCGACAACAGCAGGAACTGCAGCTGAGGTTACTATCAACTACGTTATCACTGATGTAGAAAAGGAAAGAAAATTTGTATGTGTTGATCCACATGACATGCCTATAGTAGCCGTAGTAGATCCTGAAATGATGTCTTCAATGCCAAAGGGTCTTACAGCTTCTACAGGTATGGATGCACTTACACATGCGATTGAGGGATATACCACAAAGGCTGCTTGGGAAATGACAGATATGTTCCACCTTGAAGCTATTCGTCTCATCTCTAAGAATCTCAGAGGTGCTGTAGAGAATACGAAGGAAGGTCGAGAGGGCATGGCTCTTGGACAGTATATTGCAGGAATGGGCTTCTCAAATGTAGGTCTTGGTATAGACCACGCAATGGCTCATACACTTTCAGCTCACTATGATACTCCTCATGGTGTAGCATGTGCTATGTTCCTTCCGATTTCCATGGAGTTTAACCGTGAGTACACCGGTGAGAGACTTAGAGAAGTAGCAAGAGCTATGGGTGTAGAAGGCGTTGATAATATGTCTCAGGAAGAGTATCGTGATGCTGCAATCAATGCAGTTAAGAAGCTTTCTGAGGATGTTGGTATTCCGAAGACTCTGGATAAGATCAAGGAAGAAGATCTTGATCAGCTTGCAACAGATGCGCTTAATGATGCATGCTATCCCGGTAATCCGAGAGAGGCTACAAAGGAGCAGGTAATTGATATGTTCCGTATGTTGATGGCTTAAATGACTTAGCGGATAGTAAAATAAAACTTCCGGCAGTGTCAAAAGAAGAGAATTGATTCTTTGACACTACCGGAAGTTTTTTATTTAAATTAAGCATGTAAAGGTATTATATAAAGCTTCCCAGTTCGTAGAGACTTTCCTTGGGATAACGTGTCTGAGTTTTCCTGTCTACACCAATCAGACCAAAGGTCATGGAATAACCTTTCTGCCATTCAAAATTATCCAAAAGCGACCAGTAAATATAGCCTTTAACCGGTATTCCGTCATCAATGCATTCTTTTATACCATCTGTCGCTTTTTCTATAAAATGGGAGCGGACATGGTCATCAGCTGTTGCAATACCGTTTTCAGTTACTATGATATCGCCCTTGAAATTTTTTGCGATATCTCTTACCGCACCTGCAACAGCTTCGGGACATTCCTCGTATCCCATCTGAGTAAGCGGAACGCCTTCTGCATAGGGCATGAGACCTTTCTTATTGAAGCGCTTTCTGGTATAACACTGAACGCCGAGAAAATCATCATGTTGAATATACGGAAGATAATGAAGAAATTCTGTATCCCATTCTGCATGGGCATTCTCCTCCCCGCCATCTACAGCAATGACATTATGTACAGTAAGCGTGATTCCTATCTTAAGGTGTGGACATTCAGCTTTCATTGCATCGCGGGCCGCCTCATGAGCCTTCATTACTATGATATCACCTTCGGGAGTACACGGTGAGACGAATGTATGGGGCTGCTCCGGGAATTTAAGACCGAAAGCCTCAGAGGCTTCGATGCCGGCAGCATCTGCATTACTGCTGTCCAGATTGATACCAACCTGGGCATCCTGTTTAGCACCGATTGTTTTGAGGATTTCAGATATGAACATCCTCATATTAGCTTCATTTATTGTGCAAACGTATTCCATTATATCACCCAGTTCTGAAACAACACGTCTGCAGTATTCAGCAAAAAGGCTGATAACTTCCGGGTTTTCCCATCCGCCCATGGATATGAGCCATTTAGGCGAAGAAAAGTGGAACATGGTAACTATTGGTGTGATTCCGTTATCCAGACAGCAGTTGATAACATCACGATAATGTTCAATTTCCTTATGATTCCATAGATCACGTTCACTTTGAATTCTTGACCACTCTATCGAGAAACGGTATGTATTCAGACCGGATTCCTTAAGAAGCCGTATATCTTCTTTGTATCTGTTGTAGTGATCTACAGCATCCAGTGACGGTTCATCATACAATGAATGTTTCAGGTTTTCTTCAACCCAGCAGTCGTTATATATATTGTTACCCTCGACCTGATGTGCCGCTGTTGCGGAACCCAGCATAAAATTTTTGTTGAATTTTTTCATAAATATGCTCCTCAAATATTAATTTGGCTTTACTTGCTTTACCTGGTGTATAATCATTATATGAGCTAGGACGGATGATATGAATAGAATATCTTTGAAAAAATCCGACATATTTTTTGATGAAATGAGGTTGAAATGTCATTTTATATATCTATAGGTGAGGTACAAAGACAATTTAGCAGGTTTTATAGCAGAACCGGAAGAAAACTGACATTTCCGGAGATGATGGAATATCTGTATGAGAATGGAATGCTGACGAACACGATAGCACCGCCTGCACCATCCAGTATCTGTCTGGATGATTTTGAGGAGTTTTCCGAAAAGCTTTTTCTTACAGTAGATCTTCAGAAATCCAACCCGTCTGACGTAAAGGAAGAAGATGTTATCCCCATACATAGAGATGTTCTGGTTATAAGTCAGTTTCATGATGCAAAGATGGTCATGCATACACATGATTACTTTGAGATAGATTATGTTGCAAAAGGTACAGCTGAATTTTTGTACGATGATAATTCAAGAAAAATGAAGGAAGGGGAATTTAATATAGTAGCTCCGGGGCTTCTGCATGATGTCGTTTTGAATGATGAAACTATTCTTTTCTGTATTATGGTAAGAAAAAGTACTTTTGATACTGTTTTTTTCTCGCTTTTATCAAGAGATGACCTGCTTTCATCATTTTTCAGAAATATACTTAATAATGGAGAGCATGAAAACTTTCTTGTTTTCTATACAGATAATAATCCTAAAATCAAGGAAATGGTTTTCAACGCTTTTCTTGAATGCCATAAAAATGATCCATATGGAAATAACTGCTGTATAAGCTGGGTAAATCTGCTGTTTTCAGAACTTCTCAGAAATTACAGTAAGTCATTACAGTTCTATGATTACACCATGGGAACTGATTTTTCATTGATAATGCAATATATAAAGTACAATTACAGAACCCTGACCTTATCTTTTCTTGCTGAACTATTTCATTACAATGAAGCATATCTTTCTACTATTATAAAAAGAAATACCGGATTCAGTTTTTCGGAGATTATAAAAAGACAGAGGATTGCGGAGGCGGAACAGTATCTGGTGAATACCAGGATAAAAGTTGGTGAGATAGCAGAAAAGGTCGGTTATAATTCAGCGGATCATTTTTCGCGGGTATTTAAGTCAGTCTATCATATGTCGCCTTTAGAATACAGGCAGAAGCATTATTCAACTCCAAAATTCGATATGTTCTGACCTGAGGCAGACCTAAAAAAATGTCGGATTTTGCAATTATAATAACATGGAACAGGATCTTAAGGAATGTTATACTACCTTCAAGTTACAGGTCAAAAGCTTTTACTGGTGGGATTGAAGCTTATTGTTATAGTGAACAGCGTTATATTAAAGCATAAACAGCTTACTGTATCGCGGAGAAGGGAAAAAATAACATGAATAAAATATCAAAAAATCCGATAACAGACAAACTCAGTTTTACAGAGAGACTGTCGTTTGCACTTGGTGAGGTGCCAGGGGCAGCCAATTCGATAGTAGCAGCATTCATTATGTTTTATTATACTCAGAATGTGGGAATGTCCGGCGTGATGGTTGGAACAATGCTTCTCATCTCAAAACTTTTTGACGGAGTTACTGATCTGCTTGCAGGCGGTATTATCGATAAAACAAGAACGAAGTGGGGTAAGGCACGCCCGTGGCTGTTGTGGCTGGCAATTCCTACAGGTATTTCACTGGCTCTGATGTTTATGGTTCCGGCCGGAGCATCAGATACTTTCAAGATTGTTTACGCATTTCTTACATATAATCTTTTTATGACAATCTGCTATACAGTAGCGGGATGTGCCAAGTCATCGCTGATGGCACTTATGACTCAGAATTCCCGAGAGAGAGGAATTCTCGCCCAGTTTGCCATGATCTCAGGTCTTTGCGGAGGAATTCTTGGATGTTCGGTTACAATTCCTTTTGTTACAAAGTTAAGCGGCGGAGAGATGTCAAATTCCGGATGGAGACTTGCATTTATAATTTATGGAGTAATTGTAACAGCATCCATGCTTCTTTCATTCGCATTTTCGAGAGAATATGTGCTTGAGCATAAGGCTGCCAATGACATGAAGAATGCTGACTGTACAGTTGACTTCAAGGAAGGAATGTTTCTTTTCTTCAAAAACAAGTATCTTCTGATAGCAGCGTTCAGTTCTCTTATGGTTGGTTTTTCGATGCAGTTTAACTCAACGGCTCAGACTTTCTTCTATCAGGAAAATATGGGAGACCTCAATCTTACAGCGTCAATGAATCTCCTTAATCTTTTACCGACAGTTATAAGTATTATAGTCCTTCCCGGAATCTGTCTTAAATATCTTGGTAAGAAAAAGAGCCTCCTGATAGGTGCGGCAGGACAGATCATTGGATATTTCTTGAGAGCAATAGCTGCAACTGTCGGTGGGGTGCCGGTTTTGGCTATAGGAACGGTTATATGCGGACTTGGAGCAGGACCGCTTTCATGTATCGCAAATACACTGGCTGCAGATGCGGTAGATTATGGCGAGAGTAGATTCGGAAAACGTATTGAGGGCCTCGGATCCAGCGTTATGACTTTTGCAAGTAAAATTACAGGTGGACTTGGAGCTGCTTTTGTAGGCTGGATAGTAGGAGAGGGCAGTAATATATCGAAATCAGGAATTGCATTGTCATTCGGATATCTTCCGGCGCTTTTCCTTATTGCAGATATCGTGGTTATAACGTTGTTCTATCATTATGAAGAAGATTACAAAAAAATAACTGACATTGAAATTAAAGAGACAAAAGAGGTAAAGGAAGTTAAGGGTGCAGTTGCTGCATCATAAAACAGGGGAGACAGGATAAACATGACAGAGAAGCAGAATTATTATAACCCCATTATCTCCGGTTATTACCCTGATCCAAGTGTAGTCAGGGTGAATGATGAATTCTATCTGGTTAATTCATCATTTGAATTTTTCCCCGGAGTACCGGTATTTAAGAGCAGGAATCTTGTTAATTGGAAACAGCTGGGACATTGTCTTACAAGGAAATCCCAGCTGGATCTTGAAAATGCATCTCCTTCAAACGGGATACTTGCGCCGACCATAAGATATAATAATGGTAAGTTTTATATGATTACTACAAATCTTACCTCGATGATAAGGAAGGGCATCGGAAACTTTATTGTAACTGCTGATGATCCGGCCGGACCATGGTCAGATCCAATATGGATCAAGCATGAAGGCATTGACCCGTCATTGTTTTTTGATGATGATGGGAAAGCCTACTACTGTGGAACCGGTTTTGATGAGAAGGGGCAGGCGATCGTTCTTTTTGAACTGGATGTTAATAACGGTGAAGTTCTTTCGGAAAAGAAGTCAATAAGTTATGGATGCAGTGGAAAATGTCCTGAAGCACCGCATATTTATAAGATTAACGGAAAGTATTATCTGATGCTTGCTGAGGGCGGAACCGAATATGGACATATGGTGACTATACAGAGAGCCGACAATATATGGGGACCGTATGAAGCTTGTCCTTACAATCCTATACTGACTCATCGTGATTTTAATAATGAGCCGGTACAATGTGTTGGTCATGGGGATCTGTTTGATGATCAGAACGGAAACTGGTGGATGGTTGTTCTTGGAACACGGAATACTGATGTCAGACTCCATCATTTTGGAAGAGAAACTTTTCTTGTTTCAGTAGAATGGAAGGATGGCTGGCCGTATCTGCCGGAGAAAAAGGTTTCACTTAATAGTTCAGCAAATCTTCCGGGCAAAGTTGAGGAAAAAAATTATATTTTCAAAACCGATTTTGCTGAAGAAACTATTCCATTTGAGTTTAATTATGTCAGAAATCCGGAAATAGAAAACTACAATTGGGATTTCAAAAATAGATGCCTTATACTTAATGGAACTGATAAGGGTCTTAGCGGCGGACATCATTCACCTGCATTTTTGGGAGTCAGGCAGAAGGATTTTGGAGGAACAGTAATAGCAAAGATTGAGACCTCTGTAAGTGAGGGTACGAAGGCCGGAATTACTGTTTATTATATGGATACGCACCATTATGACATTTATATTACCAAAAAAGATGATGGATTATATGCAGAGATAAATAAATCCATCTATGATCTTGAAGCGGTAGTGGAGCGTGTAAAGATCTCATCAGAAAATATATACCTGAAAATAACTTCTGATAAAGATTATTACAGATTTTATTACAGTGAAGATGGCGAAAGATATGAATACCTTGGACGTGGCATGACTGCTGCAATGGCTACAGAGGCAACGGAAATAATGACATTCACAGGTACATACTTTGGTATGTTCGCAGAGAATGGAAGTGCTGTTTTTAAGCATTTTGAATACGAATGGGAAAACAGTGCTGAAAAGGAGGAATTTCAAAAGGCAATGGCTTATCCTGATAAATA
>CAJORC010000242.1 GCA_905236615.1 uncultured Lachnospiraceae bacterium | reverse complement strand
GCTCTTACAATAGAATATGATGAGACAAAGTATGCTGAAACAAACGGCTACGGCGGAACTTATCTCGACCTTTACCTTGCGGAATTTAAGCAGAATCTCCAGTGGTATCTTGACAATCTTGATTATGCCGATGACTGGACATGGTTTAATACGGACGGCTCTGCAATGACGGATGCGGAAGTTGCAGCCATGACCTCTGAGGATAAGGCACAAGCGTTTATCGAAGGAAGATATACGAAATCAAGCTCCGGCAGAATGGGCGGCCCCGGCGGCGGAATGGGCGGCGGAATGCCCGGTGGTGCCATGGGAGGTCCCGGCGGACAGATGGGCGGTCCAAATGGCGGAATGGGTGGCCCCGGTGCCGGAAAGGACGAGAACGGAGATGCAGACGGGGACGTGCAGAATGCGAACACAGCAAATCAGCTTGAAGTCGGAACACCGGATGCAGGAACGACACAGTCGGCAGGAAGTAGCACGGATTCATCTAACTACAGCACATTTGAGGAAATGATGAAAGCTTATGAATCCGATATTGAAGAAGTATATGCAGGAGACAGGTACGGAAATAATCAGGTTGATCTTTACAATCCGTTAAACTATATAAATGAAGATACGGATTCATCTCTTAAATGGATGAGACTTGTGAGCGGTGCGGCAGAGGGAGATATCTCTATGTTCAACTCACTTAATATCCAGATCGCTGCGCTTGCAAATGGTATCGATACAACTATAGAGTGGCAGTGGGATGGAGGACACGTTCCTTCGGAAGTTCTTGGAGAGTCATTGTCACTGTATGTGGATCAGATGTACGGAAAGTATGTTGAAGGTGCTGTTGCGGATATTGAAAAGGCTGAGGCAGAAGGCCAGACAAAGAATGGTGATTCTGAAGAAGCTGAAGGCACGGACCTTTCAGGATGGGTAAGCTACACGGATGGAACAGCAGACTTCAGTCTTGCTGATGCTGTCAGCTACAGGACAGACGGTGCAAGTAAGGCTATGCCGGGATTTGATGTTATCGATTACGGTCAGGAGGATTATGTATTCGGTAATTCCGAGACTGATGCCCGTCATTGGGATAAATTCCTGCTTAAAGTATTTAAGGAACATGAGGATGTTCTTTCAGAACTTTTCAATTCGGGCAAATAACAGATAAAAGAAATAATAAGACTTCCTGTGGGAAAAACTGGTACCCGCAGGAAGTCTTTTTATATTTTACCGGATCTCTTTTGCCACAACCACGAAGCGGCCGTTATCTGTATGATAGGCACAGGTTGAAAGGGTTATGAACCTGTCTCCGTAGGAAGCTTTTACATCGGATTTATATGATGAAAGGTGCATTATATTTCCGTAAAAATATGCAAAATCTTCGGGACTTTCGGCATTATAATATTCATAATACTTAAATTTGTCATCATTATTTTCCTTTTCGGAAAAGACTTCCGAACGGAATACAGAAATGACTTTATAATGACGTTTCTCATATAAACTGTCAAATTCTATTATTGAGTGTTCCTTTGCAAAATTTTCATTCTCGTAGTCATCGAGATTGCCAAACATAGTGCCGTTCTTCATGTTGTGGGCATAAATAACGAAATTATCGCCGGGGCTGTCGACATCTGCGAAGGACTTTACAAAAGGGGTTCCGTTTTTGTCTTCCTTTTTATAGAAGTCATGGCTCAGATAATATTCCGCATCATCACATCTTACGACAGGATAGTCGATATTCGTTCCGTCGATTTTGAGCCAGCCCACCATATCGGGATTGATCTCATGCAGTTCCCTGTATTCGGGTAAGATACCATTATCTGGATCATCTGCCGAAACGGAAATCTCTGACGTATTTCCACTGACAGAAGGAGATAGTTCATATTTTTCATTGGCAGAGCCGGAGAGTACGGAACTGTTCTCGGACGCGGAAAGAAGCTTCATTGCCTGAAGCTTCTCATTTTTTTCAATATTTTCATTAAACTGGTATAGTCCTATAACTATAAATACTGCGCACAGCAGAAACACTATGCGCAGCAGTATTCTTATTTTCTTAAGCATAATTCTTATTCTGTTTTATGTATTTTCCGATAGTATGGTAGTAAAGCAAAAGCGTAAATACTTCAACATAAGCTTTGATATGACTGATCTTGTCATTCGGACGTACATGCGACTTTATCTTCTTAATTGCTGCAATCTTATCATTTTCGTTCATGCCATGAGCGTTTTCGATAAGTACAAGGAAGAAATCAGCAAGCAGGGCAAATATTGCAAAGAGAACGATAGGAATATCTTTTCCTGCTGTCTTTGGCTCTGAACGTCCGGCAAGAACGTCGGTCGTCTCGGCATCAATCTCGGTAAGGGTATCACCGGTATCGTTGTTGTCAGCATCTGTGACAGCTGTTTCTTCAGCATTGGGGGTCTCGATATCTTCATTAATGATCTCGGCCTCTGCCAATGAAGTCCTGCCTTCCTCTTTGATCTCCGGTTTAACAGGAGCTGTTACCTCGCTGTCGGTATCTTCGGGTGTTTCCTTTGATGATGTTGTCGGAGCACCCGCACCTGCTCCCAGATACTCTATATTCTCGATCGTAGGTGATGCTATAGCTTCGGTTTCGGTAGATATTGCAAGTACTCCGTCACCTTTGATCGCATCTGTTGCCTCGGCAGCTTCAGAATTTTTATTACCCTGAAAAGCCTTTACATGACCGTGTGAAACATTTATAAAAATAACCAGCGCGAACAGAACAACTGCCGCAATTCTAAGCACACTCTTCTTCATCAGACTGCCTCCCCCTTCAAAAATTTCATTTTCTTAACACTACGTTTATAGTTTATCACAAAAACGTGTATACATCTATCTTTTGGCACATGCTTTTTATAAAAGACAATCATGGTTTACCGGCTTTTATTATTGTTGGATTTCATTAAATATGATATAATTCATCTAGTATTTAAAACTACGTTACATGGAGGAGAAGTATAGATATGAAGTTTAAGTATGTTGCAGACAGCTGCTGTGAGTTTCCTGTTTTCTTTGAGGAAAGTCATGACTGTACAAGAGTACCTCTGACGATCAATGTGGGTGAGAAGACTTTTATTGATGATGCTTCTCTTAATATGGATAAATTTCTTGAAACTATTGATGAATATCCTAAATGCCCGAAGTCGGCATGCCCTTCACCTGAGCTTTATATGAAAGCTTTTGAAGGTGACGCGGATGTGGTATTCGTTGCAACGCTTTCGGCTGAGCTTTCGGGCTCTTATCAGAGTGCAAGGCTTGCGGCGAACCTTTATGAAGAGGATCATCCCGAAAAGAAGATATATGTCTTCAATTCCGAGTCGGCTTCTTCCGGTGAAGCACAGGTTCTTATGAAAGCCGCCGAATATGCGGACACAGGACTTTCATATGAAGATATAATAGAAAGAACGGAAGAATTTATAAATAACGGAATGCAGACTTATTTCGTTCTGGAAAGCATGGAGACGCTGAGAAAAAACGGACGGCTTTCGAGAATGAAAGCGATGGCGGCCCAGGCACTGAATATAAAACCTGTATGTCTCGGAGTTAACGGAGTCATAGAACAGGCTGTTCTTACAAGGGGAATGACAAAAGCACTGGATAAAATGGTGGAATTGTCCCTTTCAAAAATAAAGGATACCCGGAAGAGAACTCTTGTCATAAGCCATGTTAACTGCCGGGAAAGAGCGGAAAAAGTTCTGTCACGCTATATTTCAAAGGCAGAATTTGCACGGACCGTTATCCTTAATACCGCCGGCGTAAGTTCTCTTTATGCAGGGCGCGGCGGGATCATAGTTACATTCTGAAATTTGACTCAAGCACTGCCGTATGATTTCCACGCAGTCTGATAAAGTTCATCCCTGAAAGCCTTTGGTGTTACGCCAAGGGCTTTTTTAAATATCTGGGTAAAATGACTCTGTGACGAAAAGCCCAGATAATTTGCGATGTCGATAAGTGAATAGTCACTGTGCTTTAATAAATTGACTGCACGTTTGATCTTTTCTTCACGGACATAATCGGAAAAAGAGATACCGACCTCCTGCTTGAAAAGGCGGGAGAAATGGCTTTCCGAAATGCCCAGTTCGTATGCAACATCTTCTATTGTAAGTCGTTCTTTTATATTGGAATAAATATAGTCGAGAGCCTGATTCACCGTTTTTGAAACAGAAAAATTCTGCCTGATAAGGCGCATCTTTTTTGTAAAATCGATGACTGCCCTGTCATGCAGCTTTATCACGTCCTGCTTTGTGTTAAGGTCATCAAGCTTCTGGATATAAAAATCCGAGAGCCTGTAGGAGAGTTCCTTCTCCATACCGTATTCACAGCAGTATCTGGTGATGAGTGCGATAGTTATGACAAAATGATATTTAAGGTTTAAGACGGGGTCTTTGGAAAGAACGCCCACGCCTTCGTCCATCTGATAAAAATGTCCTTCGCGGCAGTTTGCTTCAATCTTTTCAACTTCACCGTTTGCAACATTCATGCAGAACTGTATTTCCTCATTGGGTTCACGGTGAACTATCTGATCGTCGTTGACGTTTGTCTCGTCAAGCTGCCAGTTTTCAGTGATTTCTTTATTCATATTCATAGAGTTAAACAATCCGTTTTATACAGTAGCCAAGAGTTTCCTGATGCTTGTTCAAAAAAACATATTAATATGTTTTTGAAAATCATCGGAAACACTTTCGGTAAAAAATTATAGCATCGATTTGATATTTTTACAATCAATCTAATATAAACATGTCTTAAAAACAATTATTATATAGACATATTCAAGAGTTAAACAAACAGGCAACAAAAGCAGTTATAAAGTTATATGTTTTATAAGGAGGAAAAAATGAATTATAAAAAGGTTTTAGCTCTGCTTATGGCATCTACAATGGGAATCAGCGTAATGGCAGGATGCGGCGCATCATCAGGCGGCGCAGCAAAGAGTGCTTCATACTTCTCATCAGAAGAAGAGGGTAAGGTAATAAACATCTGGGCATTTAATGAAGAATTCCGTACACGTATCACAGATTATTATCCTGAAGTACAGGAGACAAGCGCAGACGGAACAGTAACAAAGCTCAAGGATGGAACAGAGATTCACTGGACGATCAACCCTAACCAGGACGGAGTTTATCAGGATAAGCTTGATGAGGCGATCAAACAGCAGGACAGCGCAGCACAGGATGACAAGGTTGATATCTTCATCGCAGAGACAGATTATCTTACAAAATACAGAGACAAGGATATCGATGTTGCAATACCGCTTAAGGAACTTGGCATAAATCCCGACAGCGATCTCGCAGATCAGTATGAATATACAAAGGCTGCAGCATGTGATGCAGACGGCGTACAGAGAGCAACAAGCTGGCAGGGCTGTCCCGGAGTATTCATTTACCGCAGGTCTATCGCAAAAGAGGTATTCGGAACAGATGATCCGAACGCAGTACATGAGATAGTTGCAGACTGGGATAAGTACAATGCAGCAGCAGAAAAGTTAAAGGCAGCAGGTTACTACATGAACTCATCAACTATCGATACCGAGCGAGTTTATACAAACAATACTTCAGCTCCGTGGGTTGAGGAAGGTTCTACAACAGTTAAGGTTGATGCAAACGT
>CAJORC010000241.1 GCA_905236615.1 uncultured Lachnospiraceae bacterium | reverse complement strand
CAAGATCACGATCTCTCTAGAAGGAAACGACAGGCTCGGAAAGTACCTTGAGAAGAATCAGGAATATGTGATGAAAGAGGCCATGGCTGATAAGGTAGCAATCGGTAACGCAGTGGGATATTCCAAGGAGTGGAATATCAATGGTGAGCATGTGAAGCTTGGCGTTGAGAAGTGCTGACGACTAAGCGGTCTAGGAGGACAGTTTGTTCAATTCACGAAAGTTCGACAAGGAAAAATTCAAGAAATCTATTGAGGAAAATGTAAAGGTTCTTTTCAGAAAGACCGTAAAGGAAGCCGATGCGCAGCAGCTTTTCCAGGCTGTCTGCATATCGGTAAAAGATACGATAATAGAAAACTGGATGGATACCCAGAAAGCTTATGAGGAACAGGACCCAAAGATCGTTTATTATATGTCGATGGAATTCCTTATGGGGCGTGCATTAGGAAACAATCTTATAAATTTATGTGAGTATGAGGAAGTTAAAGAAGCCCTTAATGAGATGGGAATAGACCTTAATGTCATTGAAGATCAGGAACCTGATGCCGCACTCGGCAACGGTGGTCTCGGACGACTTGCAGCATGTTTTCTGGATTCACTTGCAACACTGGGTTACAGCGCTTATGGATGCGGCATCCGTTATCGTTACGGAATGTTCAAGCAGAAGATCCGTGACGGTTATCAGATAGAGATACCGGATGACTGGCTTCGTGACGGCAACCCGTTCGAACTCCGCCGCCGTGAATATAAGAAAGAAGTTAAGTTTGGCGGCTATGTAAGAGTCGTAACTGACGAAAACGGAAGAAACAAATTTATACAGGAAGATTATCAGTCGGTACAGGCAGTTCCCTATGATATGCCGATAGTAGGATATGGAAACGGTATAGTAAATACGCTCCGCGTATGGGATGCAGAGCCGGTTGAGTGCTTCCAGCTTGACTCCTTTGATAAGGGAGATTACCGCAAGGCGGTTGAGCAGGATAACCTTGCAAAGAATATCGTTGAGGTACTTTATCCCAATGATAACCACTATGCGGGTAAAGAGCTCAGACTTAAGCAGCAGTACTTCTTCATTTCTGCATCAGTGCAGGAAGCTGTTGCCAAATACATGAGAAATCATGATGATATCCATAATTTTGCTGATAAGAATGTCTTCCAGCTGAATGATACTCATCCGACAGTGGCCATTCCGGAACTTATGAGAGTTCTTATGGATGATTATGGTCTTTCATGGGAAGATGCGTGGGATATTACAACAAAGACCTGTGCGTACACCAACCATACGATCATGTCCGAAGCACTTGAAAAATGGCCGATCGAGCTCTTCTCAAGACTGCTTCCGAGAGTATATCAGATCGTTGAAGAGATCAACAGACGTTTCTGCTTAAGGATACAGGAGATGTACCCGGGACGTCAGGATAAGATCAGAAACATGGCTATCATTTATGACGGCCAGATAAGAATGGCATTCCTCGCTATCGTTGCAGGATTCTCTGTAAATGGTGTTGCAAGACTGCATACCGAGATCCTTAAGAACAGGGAGCTTCACGATTTCTATGAGATGATGCCCAAGAAGTTCAACAACAAGACAAACGGTATCACTCAGAGAAGATTCCTTCTTCATGCGAATCCGCTTCTTGCAGACTGGGTAACCGAGCATATCGGTCCCGACTGGATAAAGGATCTCAGCAAGATCAAGGGAATTGAGATATACGCTGACGATAAAAAGGCACAGAAAGAGTTCATGAACATCAAGTTCAGGAATAAGGAACGTCTTGCAAAGTACATTCTGGATAACAACGGTATAGTAGTTGATCCGAGATCGATCTTCGATGTACAGGTAAAGAGACTGCATGAGTATAAGAGACAGCTCCTGAATATCCTTCATGTTATGTATCTTTACAATAAGATCAAGGCAAATCCGACCATGGATTTCTATCCGAGAACATTTATCTTCGGTGCCAAGGCAGCGGCAGGTTATAAGACTGCGAAGCTTACGATCAAGCTTATCAATTCCGTTGCTGATGTTGTGAATAATGACGAGTCGATAAACGGCAAGCTCAAGGTAGTCTTCATCGAGGATTACAGAGTTTCCAATGCTGAGATAATCGTTGCGGCAGCTGATGTTTCCGAGCAGATTTCCACAGCTTCAAAGGAGGCTTCGGGAACAGGAAACATGAAGTTCATGCTTAACGGAGCTCTGACTATCGGAACCATGGACGGTGCAAACGTTGAGATGGCAGAGGAAGTCGGCAAAGATAACATGTTTATCTTCGGTCTCTCGGCAGATGAGGTCATTGAATACGAGAAGAACGGCGGATACAATCCTATGGACATCTTCAATAATGAAATGGAAGTCAGGGATGTATTGACACAGCTTGTAAACGGCTTCTATTCAAAGGATGATCCGGATCTCTTCCGTGAACTTTATAATTCACTTTTGAATACCAAGTCGACTGAGAAGGCAGACAGATACTTTATCTTAAAGGATTTCAAGTCTTATGCCGAGGCACAGGAAAAAGTTGAGAAACTTTACCGTGATACAGACCTCTGGGCAAAGAAAGCAATCCTCAATACTTCTGCCGCAGGCAAGTTCTCATCAGACAGAACCATTCAGGAATATGTTGATGAGATCTGGCACTTGGATAAGGTTACACTTCCGGCTAAGAAGAAGGGTTTGCTCTGAAAGTCGGATATAAAATTTCGCATATTTTAATGAGTCACAAATATTAAACAAAACCCAATGAGGGGCATGGAAAACGCCGGTACTTTTGCCGTGTTTTTTACGGCATTAGTACCGTTGCGTTTGACTTTGAAGCGCAAGCGTCCCGAATGGGTTTGTTTTAATATTTGCGACGGACTAGATTAAAAAAGGAGAATGACAGATGGTTGATGCAGTAAAGGTAAACGGAGGAGGAGTTTTTGTCCGAAATGGGCGTGAGATCGTAAAAGATGCCGCAGGACTTTCAAAGGAAGAGGCAAAGAAGGGCACTATCGCGTATGGGATACTGGAGAAACATAACAGTGCAGCAGATATGTCAAACTTAAAAGTAAAGTTTGACTGTATCACATCCCATGACATAACCTACGTAGGAATAATACAGACCGCAAGGGCTTCGGGACTTGAGAAATTCCCTATTCCGTATGTGCTTACCAACTGTCATAATTCTCTTTGTGCTGTAGGCGGAACCATTAATGAAGATGACCACGTATTTGGTCTTTCTGCCGCAAAGAAATACGGCGGAATATATGTACCCCCTCATCAGGCGGTTATTCATCAGTATGCGCGTGAAATGCTTGCAGGATGCGGAAAGATGATCCTTGGTTCTGACTCGCATACCCGTTATGGCGCGCTGGGAACCATGGCAATGGGAGAAGGCGGCGGAGAGCTTGTTAAGCAGCTTTTACAGCAGACCTATGATATTGCATATCCTGAAGTGGTTGCCATCTATCTGGACGGTGAACCGGCTTACGGTGTTGGACCTCAGGACGTTGCACTTGCTCTTATCGGAAATCTCTTCAAAGACGGAATAGTTAAGAATAAGGTAATGGAGTTTATCGGCCCCGGTGTGGCAAAGTTATCTGCTGATTTCAGGATAGGTATCGATGTAATGACTACCGAGACCACCTGCCTGTCCTCTATCTGGGTAACCGACGAAAAGACCGAGGAATTCCTGGAGATCCACGGAAGAAAAGATGCATATTCAAAACTT
>CAJORC010000240.1 GCA_905236615.1 uncultured Lachnospiraceae bacterium | reverse complement strand
CCTGTTATGGAAGGAAAGTGCGTACTTTTCAAGGCTTTTGGTGACGTAGATGCAATTCCTCTTTGTGTAAAATCTAAGGACGTTGATGAGATAGTAAAGACAGTTTCACTGCTTTCAGGCTCTTTTGGCGGTGTTAATCTTGAAGATATTTCAGCACCCAGATGTTTTGAAATAGAAAAGAAATTAAAGGAAGCTACGGATATTCCGATCTTCCATGATGACCAGCACGGAACAGCAGTAATTTCACTTGCGGGACTTACAAATGCTCTTAAGGTTGTCGGAAAGAAGATGGAAGATATAAAGATCGTAACAAGCGGTGCAGGTGCCGCAGGAATTGCGATCATTAAGCTTCTTATTGCGAGAGGCCTTAAGAACGTTATCATGACAGACCGCAATGGTGCGATCTATGAAGGACGTGAAGGACTCAACCCCATAAAAGAGGAAATGGCAAAGATCACTAATCGTAATCATGAAAAAGGAACTCTTGCAGAAGTGATCAAGGGAGCTGATGTATTTATCGGAGTTTCAGCACCCGGAACCCTTACACAGGATATGGTACGCTCAATGGCTAAGGATCCGATAATCTTTGCTTGTGCAAATCCTACTCCTGAGATCATGCCTGATGAGGCAAAGGCAGCAGGGGCAGCGGTAGTTTCGACAGGAAGAAGTGATTTCCCGAATCAGGTTAACAACGTGCTCTGTTTCCCGGGTATTTTCAGAGGTGCTCTTGATGTAAGAGCTTCCGATATCAATGATGAGATGAAGATTGCGGCTGCAGAAGCGATCGCAGGTCTTGTTTCGGATGAAGAGCTTAGTGCTGACTATATTCTTCCTAAGGCATTTGATCCTAGGGTTAAGGATGCTGTTGCAGCTGCAACTGCAGAGGCAGCAAGAAGAAGCGGAGTTGCAAGAATATAAATGAAGATAGAAAAGCTGCGGCAAAGTCACCGCAGCTTTTTTTGAACTATAGAATTTCTTATTAAACAATATCCTCATCACCGAAAGGATCGCCGCATTCAGGACAGAATTTCGGAGGATTTGTAGGATCTGCGGGAATCCAGCCGCACTTATCACATTTATACTGTGGAACGCCCTCCGGCTTCTTTGAACCGCAGTTCTGGCAGAACTTTCCGGTATTATCTGTGCCGCACTTCGTGCATTTCCAGCTTCCTGAAGGTTCAGGCTTCTTTCCACCGCAGTCAGGGCAGAAGTTTCCGCTAACACTCTTGTGACAGTTAGGACATATCCATGAACCTGCTGCCGGAGCCGCCTGCTGGGGAGCTGCCTGTTGGGGAGCTGCCTGAGGCTGTGCCTGCTGCTGTGCTGCACCCATCTGGAAGAGCTGCTGTGCATTCATTCCGCCTGCCTGAGTAGCCATGTTCATTCCTGCGAAACCGAACATAGCACCGCCGGCACCGGTATTCTTTGCTGCATCCTGCATAGCCTGAGCCTGTGCACCGACAAGCTGTGCTGCTGCCATATTAGGATTTCTGAAAGTTGCATTTCTCTGAAGCTCTTTGATCATCTGCTCGTCTTCTTCGGAAGCCTTGACAGAAGATACACCGAAGGAAACAATCTCGATTCCGCGGAGATCACGCCACTTCTTTGAAAGCTCTTCATTTAAAATGTCAGCCATCTCGCTGGTGTGGCCGGGAAGAGAAGAGTAGCGGATACCCATGTCGGATATTCTTGCAAATGTGGGCTGAAGTGCTGTCAGAAGCTCGCTTCTGAGCTGACCGTCAAGCTTATCGCGTGTATAAGCTGCTTCAACATTTCCGCAGACATTTGTATAGAAGAGGATAGGGTTCATAATTCTGAAGCTGTACTCTCCGAAACACTTTACGGAAATATCGACATCAAGTCCGATATTGTTGTCAACAACACGGAAAGGAACGGGATTAGCCGTACCGTATTTATTTCCGGTAAGCTCCTTAGTATTGAAATAATAGATTCTCTGATCTTTCGGAGCCTGTCCGCCAAAGGTGAAACGCTTTCCGATATTTTTGAAAGTCTCGATGATGTTCTGACCGAGATTACCGTTAAATACGGTGGGTTCGGTTGAAGCATCATAGGTGAATTCTCCGGGCTCTGCACAGATTTCGGCAACCTTGCCCTGATCAACGATGATCATACACTGTCCGTCAGCAACAGCTATAACGGAACCGCTTGTGATGATGTTGTCGGTACCTTTTGTATTGGATGAATGTCCGCTGGTTCTTTTGCTGCCTTTTACAACAAGTGTTTCAACGTCTAAAGACTCACAGTAAAAATACTCTTTCCACTGATCTGCCATTACACTTCCGGCAGCACCTGCAATTGCTTTGATTAATCCCATAGTTTCTCCTTTATAATTGATTATTTATTTTTTCTTATTGTGATGGATAACTCTTTCTGTTGTATGAGTGTAGTGCTCACTCTTTGAGGTAACCTCCAATCCCGGACCGGCTACATAAGACGCGGCTGATCTGGCGATAGCAACGGGCTTCATACTATTATAAAGCACAATAGCTACAATCACAGTAATGACTGCAGCGACTAAAAATGAAGCAAAAAGGCTGTCAAAAATAAGATTCAGAATGATCATGGAAGGTAAGAATACTCCGATTATCCATGCAATGAACTTTCCTGTCGATATAGGAAGGTTACCGATCATTTTTCCCGTCTGTCCGTTCATTGCAAACATGAAATCCTTACCGTTCCACTTTGTGTTTAAGAGCCATACAGGGAAAAGACCATATTCGATATCGCTTCCCGTAAAGTTTTCCGCGTGGGATTTGGTATGGACTTTGTCAAAACCTGTAACGCTCTTTCTGAGCTCATCTGCAAGTGAATTATTAGCCCTGTCCTTTGCCCTGGGTATTGAATCATTTTTGGAAACATCATACTTGTTTGCAAGAAAACCGGGCAGATATTCCATTTCAAAAGGCTTAAGGTCTGCATAATTATAGGGCTCTATTGAATCCATAAGGGCATCGTCCATTTTTATGGAAGCGTCAACAGGAATCTTATCGAAGGACATTTTTCCTTCACGGGTAACCTCATAATGCTTTTCAGTGATTATCTCATTGTCGCCGCTTCGATGCCTGCTTTCACGAATTGCATCATAAACGCCGCTGCCCTCCGAGGTTCCGGAGAAGAGCCAGAAGGGAATATATACGCCCTGAATCTCATTTATATGATTCCCGGATATAAAGGATTTAGGCAGGAGCATCTTTCCTTTATAATATCTGCTGAGAGCGCTCACGGCATCTTTCTTCTCATGTCTGAAAGGAATGCAGTAATCAGGCTTGTCTGTTCCCTTGAACTGTCCCGGAATTACAGTCGGGTTGTTACAATAGGGACATTTTGTAGCCGCGGTTTCCTTTTCACAAATCAGTTCCGCACCACAGGTCGAGCAGGTGTAAGCGCTCATACGACCGGCATCGTCGCCCCATTCATTTTCTGCATGTTCTGCTGCAGCAGCATCAGCATTTTTTCCTGCATATAATTGTTTGATCTCTTCTGTATCAAATTCACTTAGACAGTAATCGCAGGTGAGTTTGCCGACTTTAGCATTAAAATGCAGCGGACCTGTGCAGTTTGGGCACTGATAGGCTGTATTGTCAGGCATTAAATAATCCTCCTCATTGTTTTTTACTCTATAATTATATTTTTATTTAAACTGCTTTTCAAGAGCTATCATAAATGTATACACTTTGGTTAAATTGTTTAATAATTATTGTACAAATATTGATAAAATTTATTAGAAATTGTTGAAAATACTGAAAAATAAGACTATAATTTAGTCGAATTAAGCAATTGTTGTAAAATCTGACGTGCGCGCGGTCAGATTTGCAGCATAATTGCTTTGGTAAGGGTGTTTTTGTTAACGGTTTTTGAAAACTGACATAGTAGAAAGGGATGAGTCAAAATGATTAGCTTTTTTATTTGTCTGATTATTCTTATTGCCGGCTACTTTACCTATGGTAAATTTGTAGAGAGCACATTTGGACCTGATGACAGGGAAACACCGGCAGTAGCGATCAACGATGGGGTTGATTATGTTGTAATGCCGCAGTGGAAGCTCTTTTTAGTACAGCTTCTTAATATCGCGGGCCTTGGTCCTATTTTTGGAGCACTTACAGGTGCTGAATGGGGACCTATAGTATTTCTTTGGATAACTTTCGGAACCATTTTTGCGGGCGGTGTTCATGATTATTTCTCGGGAATGCTTTCTGAAAGAAATAACGGTGAATCGATAGCCGAAGTTACCGGTAAATATCTTGGCGGAACAATGAAGAATATCATGAGAGTATTCTCGGTTGTCCTCCTTGTAATGGTTGGTACTGTTTTTGCAGTAGGACCTGCCGGACTTATAGTTGTTCTTCTGAAGAATAACGGAGTTGCCGGAATACTCGCAAGTGCACCGTTCTGGCTTGCTATCATCATTGTATATTATTTTATTGCTACATTT